>JAFZGH010000159.1 GCA_017555465.1 Akkermansia sp.
CGGCGCGGCGGCACAGGGATGCAGCGCCGGCCGCTCAGATACTGCCCGGTGAGGGAGCGGGCATCATGCAGAATCCCCTGCGGATTACCGGCATACACCAGTTCACCACCGGCAGCACCACTCCCGGGCCCCATATCAACGAGGTAATCCGCCGCGCGCATCACGGCTTCCTCATGCTCCACCACCACCAGCGTATTCCCGCGGTGCGCCAGCCGCCGCATGGCGGAAATCAGCCGCGCCGTATCGCGGGCATGCAGCCCCACCGTCGGTTCATCCAGCACAAAAAGTGTTTCCGTGAGCGCCGCCCCCAGGCAGGTGGTAAGGCTTACGCGCTCAATCTCACCGCCGGAGAGCGAACGCGTCAGGCGGCTGGCGGCAATATAGCCCAGCCCCACCTCGCAGAGATAGGCCACGCGGCTGCGGAATTCCTTCACCGCCTGCTCCAGCGAGCGGTCAGCCCCGGTGTGGCCCAGCACATGCTCATCCAGCCAGGGCAGCAACTCATCCATAGGCAGTGCCTGCACCTGCGGCACGGTAAGACCGCCGATGGTGAAGGCCAGGGCCTCCGGACGCAGACGCCCGCCGTGGCACTCCGGGCACACGCTGTACACGCGGTAGAACGACAGGAACACGCGCACGCTCATCTTGTGCGCATGCTTTTCCATATCGTCAAAAATACCCTTGTAGCCGTACCACAGTCCGCGGTCGTATGCCTCCCACACATCCAGCTCCCCGGCCTCGCCGTAGAACACCCAGTCGCGTTCCTGCTGAGTCAGCTCACACCACGGCACATCCATACGCACCGCGTGGCTGCGCTTGTTTGCCCGCACCAGGTCCTTGTAGCAGGCCGAAAGCGTGGCCGAGGAAAGCATTTTCAGCGCACCGCCTGCTATGCTCTTCTCTGGAATGATACCCTTGTTGTAATCGTAGGTAATGCTGCGGCCATAGCCCTTGCAGGCCGGGCACGCCCCCAGCGGAGAATTGCCGCTGAACAGCCCGGGACGCGGTTCCTGCAGCGGATACCAGTCGCTGCGGAACTGCCGCGGCGCCCCCCAGCGGCCATCCTCCCCCATGCGGGAGACATAGGCCACATCCTGCCCCAGATGCAGGGCGGTCTCCAGCGCTTCCATCAGGCGGGCGCGGGATTCCGCCACCAGCTTGATGCGGTCCTGCACCAGCATCCAGCTTTCCATGCCCAGCGCCGCTTCTGTAGCCGCGCTGAGCCGCAGAACTTCCCCACCCGCCAGCACACGCAGATACCCCTGTGCTTCCAGAGCCTGGCGCATTTCATCAAATGTTCCCACCGGACGCACCGAGAAACACACCAGTGCCGATTCCCCGGCATGCGCCGCTATCAATTCATCTGCCACGCCCTGCGGCGTCGCCGGTCGCACCACATTGCCCGCGGCATCCCTCCCCACGGCCAGACGCGAGAAAATGAGCTTCAGATACTCATTCATCCCGGTCATCGTGCCCACGGTACTGCGCGAGTTCTTCACCGAATTGCGCTGCCCCAGCGCAATGGCAGGCGGCACATTCTCCACCGCCTCCACCGCCGGGCGGTCCATGCGGTCCATGAACTGCCGCACATAGGGCGAAAAGGTTTCCACATAGCGCCGCTGGCCCTCGGCATACAGCGTGCTCATGGCCAGCGAGGTCTTGCCACTGCCGCTCGGCCCGGTCACCACCGTGATGCCACCGAGCGGTATATCCACATCCACCCCTTTCAGGTTATGCTCCACCGCACCCCGAATGTGAATCTCCTTATCCCCGCCTTGCGCTTCCATGGAATTATTCTAAACTACATCATCCCCCAACACAAGCACAATCTGCGTCTGCCTCGGGGATTTCATTGACTTTGCAGCAAGGGTCTTGTAGAATGCAGCGCGGATGAATACGGCATTTGTTCCAGAAGACTATTTTGCCCAATACGGAGTCGAGCAGATTTTCGGCGCCGGGGAGACCTGCGAGGTAGACCTGGGCTGCGGCGATGGCGGCTTTCTGCTGGCCATGGCCGAGCATTACCCGGAGACGCGATTCCTGGGGGTGGAGCGCCTGCTGGGGCGCATCCGCAAGGTATGCAATGAGAGCGCCCGACGCGGGCTGAACAACGTGCGCGGGTTGCGCGTGGAAAGCCGTTATTTCCTGGAATGGATGGTAGCACCGGGCAGCATCAGCCGTCTGCACTACCTCTTCCCCGACCCCTGGCCCAAGGAAAAGCACCACAAGAACCGCCTGGTGCAGGATTCGTTCATCCCGGTGCTGCACCGCGCCCTGGCTTCTGGCGGCGAGGTGTTATTCAAGACTGACCACGAGGAATATTTCCAGTGGGTGTGCGAGCGCATGGACGCCAGCCCGCTGTTCCGCCGCGAGGAGTGGAATGCCCCTTTCTACCCGAAAACCGATTTCCAGAAACAATGGGAGGCCATGGGCAAACCCATCTTTGCAGCCCGCTACGTGAAGAACGATGAGCTTTGATTTACACAAGACCGACCCCAGCGGCGCACGACTGGGCACGCTGCACCTGCCGCATGGCGATGTGCAGACCCCGATTTTCATGCCCGTGGGCACGCAAGGCACGGTAAAGACCCTGCACCCGGAAGATCTGGAAGCACTTGGTGCACAAATCATTCTGGGCAACACCTACCACCTGTGCCTGCGTCCGGGGGATGAAGCCATCCGCAACCTGGGCGGTCTGCACTGCTTCACCGGCTGGAACAAGCCCATGCTCACCGATTCCGGCGGCTTCCAGGTGTGGAGTCTGGCGCGCCTGCGTAAAATCACCGAGGAGGGCGTGCGCTTCTGCAACCATATCGACGGGTCGTACATGATGCTGAGCCCGGAGCGCAGCATGGAAATCCAGGCCAACCTGGGCAGCGATATTGCCATGCTGTTCGACGAATGCCCGCCCTACCCCTGCGATCGCAAGTATGCCGAAAAATCGCTGGGGCTCACCCTGCGCTGGGCCAAACGCTGCAAGGCATGGATTGATGAACACCAGCCCATGAGCGGCAACGGCCTGCAGAACCACTTCGGCATTGTGCAGGGCTCGGTATACGAGGACCTGCGCCGCGCCTGCGCCGAGGAACTGGCCGCCATGGATTTTGACGGCTACGCCATCGGCGGTGTCTCCGTGGGCGAGCCGGAGCACGAGATGCTGCGCGCCATAGAGAACAGCACCCCCTACCTGCCCCAGAACAAGGCCCGCTACGCCATGGGGCTGGGCACCCCCACCCAGATTCTTGAAATGATTGAGCGCGGGGTGGATATGTTCGACTGTGTGATGCCCACCCGTCTGGCACGCCACGGCATTGCCATGACCCCGGACGGCCCCATCCACATCAAGAACCAACGCTGGAAAGACGACCCGAAGCCACTCGACCCGGAGGGGCATCCGCACGTGACGCGCTTCTCCCGCGCCGCCCTGCGCCACTTCTTCCGCGCGGGCGAAATGCTGGCACTCCGCGTGCTCTCGTTCCAAAACCTTCACTTTTACCTGCGGCTCATGGCGCAAGCGAGAAGCGCCATTGCAGCCGGTGAATTCGCTGCGTTTAAGCGCAGTTTCATCTCGCGTTACCAAGCAAACGACATACAATGAACGCACTCTACATTGCCCAGGCAGCAGCTGGTCAGGAAGGTGACCCCATGAGCATGCTCATCACCTTCGGTCTCATCGGTATCATCTTCTACTTCCTGCTCATCCGCCCGCAGCGCAAGCAGCAGAAGGAACTCAAGGAGCGACAGGACAGCCTCAAGGCTGGTGACAAGGTGGTTTCCGCCGGCGGCATCTACGGCATCGTACGCGAAGTCCAGCAGGACACGGTGAAGCTGGAAATCGCCCCCAACACCATCATCAAGATTGCCAAGACCAGCATCGTGACCACCGTTGCCAAGGACGGTTCCGCCGAGCCGGTCAAGAAGTAAGCCATGTTGCCGCTCTGGCGGCAACGTGAAATTTCGCTTTACTCAGTGAAATTCTGCCCTGCCGGGCGCAGTGAAATCTCGCTGCGCTCGGTGAAATTTCGGGGCTTTGCCCCTCAGTCCTTTTCTACATGCTCCCCTTCTACACAGCCGCCCAACTGGACCAGCTTCCCGCCGATGCCCGACTGGGTGTCATCGGCAACCCGATTGCGCATTCCAAATCCCCGCAGATGCAGCAGCCCGCTCTGGACGCCGCCGACACGGGGGTGCGCTATGTGCGCCTGCTGACCGGTACGGAACCGGGAGCATTTGAACACCTGCTGGATGAACTGGCAGCACGCAGCTTCATCGGCGTGAATGTAACCGTGCCCTTTAAGAAGCGGGCACACGATGCAGCTGTTTCCCTTGACCCGCTGGCGAAGCTGAGCGGCGCGGTCAACACCCTGGTGCGCCGGGCAGACGGCTGGCATGGCTACAACACCGACGGGCCGGGATTCTCCCGCGCCATCGAGGAAACACTGCACCGCCCC
>JAFZGH010000160.1 GCA_017555465.1 Akkermansia sp.
CCAAGCCGCAGCGTGAACTGCCCGCCCCGGCAGAAGGTTTCCGTGTCGAACTTCGCCCCGCCAACAGCATACTGGAACTTTTCGCCTCCAACATTCAGAAACAGAAGCGCGCCCTGCCCCTCATCGACCTTGCCCGTGTTGTCATGGGAGACAAGGCCCGCTACGACCTCGTCTTCATGAAGCTGGAAAACGGCCCCATGCTCATCCACTCCACCAAGGGCGACCAGGCCTGCTGGCTCACCGAGGAAGAAGCCACCGCCTACCTCTGGAAAGCCCCCTGGTTCTCCGAGCTTTACACAAAGGATGATATCGAGGTAGAAGCACCCAAGGGCAACTTCACGGCTGTTGCCGTGTGCAGCATGGGCGGCGAACTCATCGGGCCGGTCACCTGGCATGGCTACCAGGCCGCCCTCATGAACCTGTACCGCAGCAAGTACTCCACCCTGCCGCTGGATGTATTCAAGAACCGCATCTCGGTGGACAAGAACGAGGAAACCGTGGCCGCCTGGGTGCAGGCCGCCAGCCACAAGACCATCTGGAAACCCACCCGCGAAGGAGCTGCCGATACCGTGCTGGAAGACCAGAAGGCCGTGGAAGCCGACTTCATGGCTAACCACTACGCCAGCGTATACGAAGTGGTAGACAAGGTATTCATCAACGGCTCCACCCCGCGTGCCGTCCTTTCCCCCGGCATTGCAGCCCACGTAGCTATTCTTTCCGACAAGACCCGCCGTTTCCCGCAGATGCTCATCCCGAACCTGTGCCACGGCATGGCCCGCCACCACCTGCCCATCTACAAATGGCATGGCAACCACTTCACCGGCCCCAGCCGTGTGCGAGCCCTGCCTGAGGATACCGTGCTGGCCGACCGCATGATGGCCATCATGAGCTGGGCTAAGGAAAACTCCGGCAAGAAAGCAGAAGCCATGTTTGCCGAGCTGAGCGGAGTTCCCGCCGGCACCGACGAAGCCACCACACAGGCCGCCACCGATGCGCATGCACCCTATGTGGCCGACATGATCTGGCTGCTGGAACAAGGTTATATCGTTGTGACCAGCGATAACGCGGTCTGGTTCCCCAAGGGAGATGTGGCACCCGAACCAGTCACCAAACCTCAGCCCCGCAAGGGTGGCAAGAAAGGCAAAAAGCCCGCTGCCCCCGCGAAGGCTGAGGCCCCCAAGGCCTGATTCCCTCTTCCTCGTGATTCTGAACCGCCCGGCGTGCACACCACGCCGGGCGGTTTCGCATCAGTTTGAGCTTGACATTCCGGGCTTTTCCGCCCAGAATAGAGCACCTGCGGTGCACCCCCGCAACATTTTCACTATGCTGCTGAATGTAAGACAATACGGAGACCCTGTTCTGCGCGCTGTGAGCGCCCCGGTGGAAAAAATTACCGATGACCTCAAGAATCTGGTGGAAAACATGCTGGAAACCATGTATGCCACCGAGGGTATCGGTCTGGCAGCACCGCAGGTGGGTGTGAACATGCGCCTGGTGGTCATCGACATCCCCGAGGATGAGGAAGAGGGCGAAGAACCCGAGATGATTACCGTAAACGGCGAACAGAAACCCATGCGCAGCATCATGCCCCTGGTATTCGTGAACCCGGAGCTGGAGCCCTACGGCAAGCAATACCTCTTTACCGAAGGATGCCTGAGTGTGCGCGGCATCCGCGCCAACGTCTCCCGTCCGGAGTTCGTGAAAGCCCGCCTCACCCTGCTGGATGGCAGCACGCTGGAGCTGGATTGCGGAGGACTGCTGGCACGCTGCCTGCAGCACGAATGCGACCATCTGGACGGCTTCCTGTACGTAGACCGCGTATCCTCCGCCGCCAAGATTACTCTGGCCAAGAAGCTCAAGAAGCTCGCCGCCTCATACTAAGCCAGGCTGCGTGAAGCAAGCTGGCATACACGGCAGAGCGGGTGATTTTCACCCTTTCCATCCCTGCGCGCTGAGCAATCAGCCGCAGGGTTTTCTGTCCCAGCAGCGCCGGCAGCATGGCCGTGAACCGCAGGCGAAATGAACCCAGGCGGCGGGCATAGTCCAGCCCATCCCTGAGGTACCAGAAGGCACGGTTGCGCCATATTTCCAGAGAATCCTGGCACGTGTAGGTTTCGGATTTCTCACGGAACGAAGCCAGATACGCTCTACCCCGGGCAGCATCCTCCGCAATATCGCGCAGGATATTGACCAGCTGCAAGCCCTGTCCGTAGCGCGTTGCCGCCTGCGCCATGATGTCACGGCGTTCAGGAGCACAGAATTCCCTGCCCAAAGTAGCAAGTCCAAGGTCTGTCCAGAATTCCCCCACACAGCCTGCCACCAGATAGGTGTAGCGCATTGTTTCGCCGGCACTCTCTACAACCTTGTGGTCATCAAAGTAGGACAAATCCCACAACTGCCCCTTCACAATCAGCGACAACACGCGGCGCAACAACTGTAATTCAGTGTCAGAAACCTGCTCAAGTTGCTCCAGACATTCACCAAAGCGGCGAAGCAAGGTCGCTTCACTGGGATTGGTCTGGGCATCAGCCATCTCACCACGCAACTCTTTCAAAAGAAGCGTGAGCTCATCTGGCGGCAGTGTTCCCAGCACAGCACGCCGCATCTGCCGCAGCACCTCTGCGCGTTTGCCGGGGGCAGCAGTCGAGGTATCTGCCACGCTGTCGGTGGCTCTTGCCAGCATATACCCCAAGGCAATTCCCCGGCGCATGGCAGGCGGCAGCCACACCATGCTCAGGTAAAAAGAACGGGAAACAGCCTTGAGCAGCGCAAAATCCATAGCCACCTCAACTCAGCTGGCGCAGCGCCCCGCGGATGAGTTCATCCGTACCGGCCTGCGGATTTTCCTTGAGCAGCTTCACAATTGCCTTGCGGGCATCTGCCTGCTTGAAGCCCAGAGCCACCATGGCAAGCTCGGCATCGGACGCAGCCTGGGTGGTGGTTCCCTGCTGCTGGGCCTCCCAGGTGGAAGCCACGCCAATCTTATCCTTCAACTCCAGGATGATACGCTCTGCCGTGCGCTTGCCCACGCCCTTGGCTCGGGCAATGGCCTGCACGTCCCCCTGCACCACAGCCTGCTTGAAGGTATTGACATTCAGTCCGCTCAGAATAGCAATAGCGGTAGCCGGACCAATGCCGCTCACTCGGTCTATCAGCAGGCGGAAAATATCCCGCTCTGCATCGGAGGCAAAACCATACAGAACCTGGGCATTTTCGCGCACATGCATGTGGATTTTGAGCATGATACCCTGGCCGATGACCGGGTTCAGCTGGTCAAAGGTAGAAAGCGGCACCGTGACCTCATAGCCCACGCCATTCACATCCACCACCAGACATTGCGGCAGAGCATCCGCCACCGTTCCTCGGAGAAACGCAATCATGCCTGGGGAGTGGGCTGGGGTTCAGGTTTCGGCGCGAGCGGGTCTTCCACCTGCTGGAACTGAGCTGCAGGAGTAAGCCCACCCATTTCATTCAACAGTTCCTGCACCCTGGCATTCAGCCGATTGTAGTCAATCGGGCCGTTCTCCGGTTCCTTCGTTCCCGGAAAGAACAGATAGCTCACACCGAGATCAGATACAGGGCGTGCAAAAGGAGTTGCCTTCGGATTGATGAGGCGGGCCAGACGCAGCGAAGCCTCGCCAGTCTTGTGACGCGGACCATAATCACCCACAATGGCGGGGAATACGCGGTCACCCACCACCACGGCTGCATAGTCACCCAGCTGGGGGCGGTACGCGTTGTTATCCCCGTTCTTGAATGCGAGCGGCAGCACCACAAAGGTATCATACTCCGCCAGCAGGAAGCTGTATTTCTTCAAGTCATGCACCACGTTGCGAGCATATTCCAGGGCTGAAGCATTGTTTTTCTTATCAACACTCAGTTTCTTGACGCGTTCCTCCCAATGCGGCAGCAGCGGATTCGGAGATGTTCCGCGCTTGCGCCAACGGTACGAAGTCATCGGCTGGTAATTATCGCTATTCTTGACCTTTTCCGGCATGTCCGGCAAGCGGTCACCATCCGAGCCATCGGACACCACATCCATATCCGCCTGCATCCACAGCACCTTGCGCCCGGTATCGGGAGCTTCAATCTCCAGCACCGTGTCGGTGTCGTAGTAATTGTGGCGGTCAAGCAGGCGGGAAAGAGTAGCCGCATTTTTGCGCATATGGTTCTGCTTGTGCAGATAAATGGCTGAATACCACTGCGAAACCTTAGCCTGGGACATCAGGTCTGCGTAGCGGGCGAAAAGTTCCGGCAGTTTAGCATTAGATAATTTAAGAGTCTCACCATCGGCAGCTTTGGGCAGTCGCAGGTTGAGCGCCACGCGCAGCTGATATGCCCCCAGAGTCTTGCGGTCTTGTGAGGCTGTGCCACCGGGTTCAAACTGCACCGCGCTGAGCACATTCATGCCGGGGCTCATGGTGTTGATATGTTCGTAGCGACCGGGTTCCACGCGCTCCGGCAGCGCCGGGGGGAAAGGCGGCAGGGTAATGCCCGGCATGGCAAATGCGCCCTCCGGCTGCCAGGGTTCCACCTCTATATCCTCCAACTCTTCCTCTACCGGCAAGGGGAGCACCCCAGGTGCAGGAGCAGCCGCAGTCTCAGTTCCGGCAGGCTTGCTGACCTTGCGTTTCTTTTTCTTCTTCGCCTGTTTGGAATCGGAGTTCAGCTCCTTGACCAGCTCTGCCGGGTACGGCGTGTACAAAGAACCGGCGGCCAGCAGCAATACAAGCAGAAGGCACACGCGGAACCAGGTAAAAATCTTTATCTTATGCTTACGGTGAAACAGTTGTTTCATATAAAATTGCTGATTCTTTCTTATTTTTCCACCATAGGAGCAACCTTGCGCGGGCGCATGCCCATGATACGGCGCATAAGCCACAGCGGCGTATTCCGCAGCAGCCAGCCAATGAAGCGGATGCGGCGTGAGGGATAATAGCGCGGCTTATTGCGCTTGAGGGCCTCCAGCGACCCGTTCACCACCGTGGGAATCGAGGTATACACCCATTTCTTGAACGAAGAATACCCGTTTGTGCAACCGTTGCGGCGCGCCACATCACCAAAACCGGTATGCACCGGCCCCGGACACACAGTCAGCACGGAAACGCCAGACTTTCTGACCTCCAGGCGTATCGCTTCGGTGAACGAAGCCACAAAAGCTTTCGATGCGGCATAAATGGCAAAATCCGGTATGAACAAATCGGCCGCCAGCGAGGCAATGTTGATGATACCCCCGCCCTGCTCCACCAGACGCGGCAGCACCGCGCGGGTCAACTCCGCCACGGCCAGCACATTCACATGCAGCATCTGATGATTTCTTTTCTCGGAACTGCTCAGGTATTCGCCATAATCCCCCAGCCCGGCATTATTGATTAAGAGAGTCTTGCCAGCCGGCAATTCTTCAATCAGCTGCACCAGACGCTCACGGGCACGCTGAGAGCCAAGGTCACATGCATGCACCGTCACTTTCAACGAGGAATCAGCCGCACGCAGCTCATCGGCCAGTTCTTCCAGCACCTCACCACGGCGAGCCACCAGCACCATGTGCGCACAATCCCCCACCAGACGCCGCGCAAACGCCATCCCGAATCCGGACGATGCCCCGGTTATGATTACATGCCCATACATTGCCCGTAAATCATGCCACAAACGGCCCCGGATATCAAGCAAAAAGAGCCCGCTGGCAAACGCGAAAATCAGCACCATTCATAGACCTGCGCCTTCCCCGGTTTCATCATGATGGGCAGACCATCCGTCATCAGGGTTTCCGTAGTCGTATCCACCAGCGGCGTGGTAGTATCCAGCAGGGGTACAAAACGGCATACGCCCGGTTTCTTTGCCGCCCATTCCATTGCATTGAGCGGAATATGAACCCTCGTATCTACCGTTTCTGTCGGACTGAAATTACACACAACCAGCAGAGTTGATTTCGTCTTACGGAAATGGCGTAGAAAGGCATACAGAGAATGCCCCGACACTGCATCACCAGCGTGGCGGCCATAGCCCGGAGTTTCCCGGTTTGCCCAGTTAAGCCCATAAAATGCACCTTTCGAGAGCGCCGGATGCTGCAGCAGCGTAAGCAGGCGGGCAGTGAAATCACGCAGCTCTCGCTCCGCCGGAGTCAGCAACGCGCCATCGTACGCACCGCCATTGCTCCAATGCTGCAACGTGGGCAGATTCGTATAATCAAAAATGCTGGTCCGGCCATTATCCCCGCCGTAGCCCCCAGGGCCATCAGCGCGTTCCCCGGTTTCCTGACCGTTGTACACCAGTACAGGCCCGCAGGTGCTGCCATACTGAGCCACCATGAGAGCTTGTATCGATGCCGCTCCCGCCCCGCCCCAGTACAGGGGTGATGCCACGCGGGGTTCATCATGATTTTCCACATAGCGCACCCCTCCCCTGAACATGGGAGAAGCACCAGCATGCAGCGAATCCAGATCATTGGCCCACGCTCCGCCCTCATACAACTTGCGCAGCGATTCGTACGCCACACCATCATACACACCGTTGAATCCTGCCGATAACAAGGCCTCATGCACAGGCCCCGCTACCAGTTTCAGATGGTCATCATACCCCTCTGCCACAAAAAAGGCCGAACGGTCGCGCAGCCGGGCATGGGCTATAATCCAGCGCCAGAACGGCAGTGGAACCATGTGGGCCATATCACAGCGAAAACCACCCACGCCCATATCCTGCCAATAGGCCAGCACTTCATTCATGAGCTGCCAGGTGCGCGGCAACGCATACTCCGGCGCCAGCAGACCAGGCAACGCGTCAGCAGCATGGCTGCCATGCCGGTAGTCCGTACCATAGTTCAGCTTCACAGTTTCGTACCAATCATAAGCTCCAGGTGTCCAGCTGGCCACATTGTTCCCCGTCACCCGCCCCTTGCCACATTCAGGTTCATACACACCATCGGGCAACTGCATACGCGCGTCGCTATGGTGCGTCTCCAGGTAATAAAACGAATTATCACGGGCAAAAAAACGCCCGGTATCGTCATGCCCGCCGAAACTGCACTCCGGCCGCACTCGGGAATCATAATGACGGGAAACATGATTCGGCACAAAGTCCATCATCGGTACCAGACCCCAGCGGCGACAGCGCGCCAGCAAAGCGGCAAATTCCTCCCGCCGCCGCTCTACATCCACTGCCAGATCCGGGTCTACATCGAAATAATCCGTTACGGCATACGGGCTGCCGGCCTTCCCCTTCACCACACACGCAGGGGCAGCTGGCAATCCGGGATAGTCGCTCAGCGTGGCATGCCGCAGCACTCCCGTCAGCCACAGATGTGTCACCCCCATGCGGGCTATATGCTCCAATGCTTTGTCCGTTATTGCATTGAATGTGCCGCAGCCATTCTGTTCTCTGCTTCCGTGCGTTTCTCCCCCTGTATTAAAATTGGAGAAATGGCGCACAAACAACTGGTAAATGACGGCTCGCATATGGTGTGACTTTGTAAAACTTATCACCTCATCCGCCACTTTTCAAGTTTAAAGAAAACCCGTTTCGGGCCTTACTGTCGTTTTTTCTGTAAAAATATGATGAAAAACGATTGACAAAAGAGTTAGCCTGAACTAAACTCTGCCCGTCTTCTAAATTAGTTTTGCCTAACATCAGTTATGGAAACCCACTCCTTGCGATTAAACCAGGTGAAAATAGGCACGAAAGTGCGCGTGGTACGCGTGCATGGCGCTGGCGCACTGCGCCAGCGCATTCTGGACATGGGCGTGACCAAGAACGCAGAAATCACCGTGCGCAAGATGGCGCCTTTCGGAGACCCGCTGGAAGTAACAGTGCGTGGATTCCAGCTTTCCCTGAGAAAAGCGGAAGCCGCCAGCATCGAGGTTGCCAGATAACATCGAAACATCACACACATGAAAAAAGGCATAGCATTGGCAGGGAATCCGAACAGCGGCAAAACAACCCTGTTCAACGAACTAACCGGAGCTAACCAGTACGTGGGCAACTGGCCCGGTGTGACCGTAGACCGCAAGGGCGGCCAGCTGACGGAGCACGAGGAAATCGAGATTCAGGACTTGCCGGGTGTTTATTCCCTCTCGCCCTATTCTCCGGAGGAAGTGGTATCCCGCCAGTATCTGCTGGGCGAAAAGCCGGATTTAATCGTGAATGTGGTGGATGCCACTAACCTGGAGCGCAACCTTTACCTCAGCTCGCAGCTCATGGAAACCGGGCTGCCCATGGTGGTGGCGCTCAACATGTGTGACCTGCTGGCCGAACGCGGCATGAAGATAGATACCGCAGCCCTGAGCCGCCAGCTGGGCTGCCCTGTGGTGGCCGTAAGCGCGCTGAAACAGACCGGGCTGCACGAGCTCATCCAGCTCATGCTCGCGCCAGCCCCCGCCGCCCCGAAGCAGCTGCAATACCCGGCCCCGGTGGAGCATGCCATTGCCCAGGTGGTGGAGGAATACAGCGCCACCCGCTTCGAGGCCATCAAGATGCTGGAGGGAGAGGAACTGCTGCAGAAAGGAGTGAGCAAAGTCAAGGCGCATGCGCTGGAAGATATCCGCATGGAGCTGGAAGCCTCCATGGATGACGACGTGGCCTCTATCATCGCCGGCAGCCGGTACGATGCCATCTGCTCATTCATCCCGGAAGTGCTGGTGCAGCAGGGCAGGAAAGAACACTTCTCCCAGCGGGTCGACGCCGTGCTCACCCACCGCATCGCCGGGCCAATCATCTTCGTGGGCATCATGTACGCCATCTACTACCTCTCCATCAACACCGTGGGTGTGTGGGGAACAGACTGGGCCAACGATGTACTCTTCGGCCCGGTGGTGGGCGGATGGCTGGCCGGATTCATCGGCACGGAAGCCGCCGGGGTGGAAGCGCTTACGATGTTCAGCAGCATTCTGGCCATGATTCTCATCTTCCCGGTCATGCTGCGCCGCCTGCATGACCTGAACATGAACGGCGCCTGGCTCTACCTCATGGTCGCGCCCTTCCTGCTGGAATACGTATGCCCCCACCTGCCGGGCGTGCTGCACACCAGCATACTCTGCCTGCTCGGCCTGGCCAACGCAGCGCTGCTGGGGCTTTGCTTCTTCAAGCGCGGTGTGAAACAAGGCAACGTATACGGCAGCCGCACACACGGCTTCTGCAAAGCCCCCATGAAACTGACCGGGCGCGCCAGCCGCACGGAATTCATCAGCTGGTTCATCCTGCTCAGCCTCATCGCCTTCGGCGCCGGCATGCTGGGGCGCTGCACCCTGGCCTGCAGCCCGCAGTTGCAGGCCATCATTGCAGATGGCATCGTGGCAGGCGTAGGCGCCGTGCTGGGCTTTCTGCCGCAGATGGCCGTGCTCTTCCTGCTCATGTCATTCCTGGAAGACTGCGGCTACATGGCGCGTGTGGCATTCATGCTCGACCGCATCTTCCGCGCCATCGGGCTGAGCGGCAAATCCGTCATCCCGCTCATGGTCAGCATGGGCTGCGGCGTACCGGGAGTCATGGCCACCCGCACCATCGAGAATGAGAAAGACCGCCGCATGACCATCATGCTCACCACCTTTGTGCCCTGCGGTGCCAAGCTGCCGATTCTGGCACTCATCGGCGCCATGATCGGCCAGAGCGCCACCGTGGCCACCATTGCCTATTTCACCGGGTTCGGGTCTGTGATACTGGGCGGCATGATGCTGCGCAAAATGCACATGTTCGCAGGCGGCTACAATCCCTTTGTGATGGAAATGCCCACCTACCACATGCCCCAAGGCACCAACATCAACCTGCGCGCCATGGAGCGCTGCAAGGCCTTTGTGCAGAAAGCCGGTACGGTCATCTTCCTTGCCTCGGCGCTCATCTGGACGCTCTCCAACTACAACTGGAAGTTTGAATACCTGAACACCGCCGAAAATAACGCCGCCGTGAAGCACAGCATGCTGGCAGAAACAGGCCGACTTTTTGCCCCTCTCTTCAGCCCGCTGGGCTGGGGAGACTGGAAACCCGCCGTGGCCACCGTCACCGGATTGGTCGCCAAGGAAAATGTGGTCGGCACCTTCGGCGTGCTCTATGCCGGCTCCGATATTCCCGAAGCGGAAGCAGATGATACCCTCCCCCGCAGCAGCGACTGGCTCAAGGCGAATGCGCTCAATGCCCTGACCATGGGCATCTGGCAGACCGATGCCGCCACCCGCGCCGCCCGCCCCGCTGAACAACAGCAGGAGGCAGAAGACCCGGCACCGGCAGATATCCCCTCCAGCGGCTCCTGGCTGCTTGACCGCATCAACATGGTTGTGGCCTACCTCTTCCCCGAAGCAGAGCAAACGGATGAAACCAGCGGAGTAGCCAGCCAGGTGCGCGCCGCCGGGGCTTTCAGCACGCTGAGCGCGCTTTCCTTCATGCTCTTCAACCTGCTCTGCGCCCCCTGCTTTGCCGCCTGCGGCGCCATCCGGCGCGAGATGAACAGCCCGCTCTGGACATGGTTCGCCATTGGCTACATGACGCTCTGGGCCTACGCCATCTCATTCATCACCTACCAGCTCGGGCTCTACTGCACCGCCGGCACCCTCGGCACGGCCCAGATTGTGGCAGCCCTGCTCTCGGTTCTCATCATCGTGCAGGTTCTGCGCCCCACCCCGAATAAATAATGGCAGATTTCACCATCATCCTGATACTGGCGGCACTGGCCGGGCTCGCGCTGCGCTCCTGCCTGCGCGGGAAAAAGACCGGCAACTGCTCCGGCAACTGCAGCGGCTGCGGATGCAGCTGCCACCGGAAAACTGACAAGAAATAAGATTTACTATGAAAAACAAGAACATCATCGCAACGGCACTGGCTGGGCTCATGGCCCTGCCTGTGATGGCTGGCGAAACCTCAGAGCCGACGGCAGGAGAACTTCTCCAGGGTATCAATATGTTCACCCCGGAAGAAGGCGACCCTGACTATAAAATCAAGGCACATGAGCGCTACGGCACCGAATGGTACGTAGACGCCGCCTATGCATACTGGCAGCCGCATAAGGCTATCTCCGGCACCAACCTGCACAACCATTTCTTCCTGCTGCATGCCGCGCTGAACCAGCG
>JAFZGH010000161.1 GCA_017555465.1 Akkermansia sp.
CTTGTTCACCTATCTGGATAGCTACCCCAGAGTTTAGTAACTAAAACACCCCGCAAGCATTTTAGCTGATGCTTGCGGGGTGTACCATATCAAATTTTTATCATATAAGTGGGTGGCAGCCTGCCACGGCGTAGGGCGTTAGCCCGGAGACGGGAAAGCTAAGCTCCAACATAAAGCATCGCATTATGCCGCCCACTCGCCATGCTCGGGGCTCCGATATTATTTTCGATTTACCCGGGGTTCCGCCGCGAAGCGGCTCCACCACGGGCTACGATTATACCGCCCTACGGGCTCAAAATTACGCGCACTACGTGCGCCTGAACAGATAGAGTCAATTTAGCAGCGTATTGTCAATTAGCTGTGCTACAAGAATTTGAAAGCAGTCCTAATGAAACTTTGGGACACATGTGGAAAAGCGCGTAAAATCAGGAAAAAAGGCTTGCCAGTGCCGGGGGGATTTAGTACAATTGCACACCGCATTTTCCCCCGGTGGCATACAGGTGCCTCATGAGCCGCCGGGTAGGGGCCTTGGTGGAGATGCGTAAATCATTAACCTACAAACATCATTATAATGAGCAACATTGAACTGGAAGCTTTGATTAATGCCAAGCTTCCGAACTTCCGCAAGGGTGACATCGTGAACGGTACCATCCTTGAAATCCGCCCGCAGGTAGTCCTCGTGGACATTGGTTACAAGTCTGAGGGTGTCATCCCCGTTTCCGAGTTCGAGGACGAGGAAATCGAGGTGGGCGATCAGATCGAGGTGCTTCTTGAGAGCCTCGAAAACGACGAGGGTCTCGTCGTCCTTTCCAAAGAAAAGGCTGCCCACAAGCAGAACTGGGACAAGATCGTGGCCGTTTACAAGGACGGTGGTCTGGTCAAGGGTAAGGTCAAGAGCGTCGTTAAGGGTGGCCTTATGGTCAACGTCGGCGTGGAAGCCTTCCTTCCCGGCTCCCAGGTGGACATCATCCCGCCCAAGGATCTCAACGAGTTCGTGGGCAATGTGTACGAATTCAAGATTGTGAAGGTGAACGACGAGCGCAAGAACATCGTTCTTTCCCGCCGCGAGGTCATCGAGGCCGAGCGCAGCGAGCAGCGCCAGCGTTTCCTGGAGACCGTGGCTATTGGCGACCGCGTGAAGGGCCTGGTGAAGAACATCACCGATTTCGGCGCTTTCGTGGACCTCTCCGGCATGGACGGTCTGCTGCACATCACCGACATGAGCTGGGGTCGTGTGAACCACCCCTCCGAGCTGCTTCACATCGGCCAGGAGCTGGAGGTTCTCATCCTCGACGTGGATCGCGACAAGGAGCGCGTATCCCTGGGCCTCAAGCAGCTGTCCGACAACCCCTGGGCAGACATCGAAGCCAAGTACCCCATCGGTTCCCAGGTCAAGGGCCGCGTGACCAAGCTTCTTGCCTACGGCGCCTTCGTGGAGCTGGAGAAGGGCGTGGAAGGTCTGGTGCACGTGTCCGAGCTGAGCTGGACCAAGCGCATCACCCGTCCCAGCGACGTTCTCTCCCTGGATCAGGAGATCGAAGCCATCGTGCTCAACATCTCTGTGGAAGAGCAGAAGATTTCCCTTGGTATCCGTCAGCTCGACGAGAACCCCTGGGAAGCCATCGAGAACCGTTTCCCCGTGGGTACGGTCATCTCCGGCGCTGTGCGTAACCTTACCCCCTACGGTGCTTTCGTGGCCCTTGAGGAAGGTATCGACGGCATGATCCACGTGTCCGACATGAGCTGGACCCGCAAGATCAACCACCCCTCCGAAGTCCTCAAGAAGGGCGATATGGTGGAAGCCCGCGTGCTGAACATCGACAAGGAAAACCAGCGTGTGTCTCTCGGCATCAAGCAGCTTGAGACCGACCCGTGGGAATCCATCGACAGCCGCTTCAAGGTGGGCGACCTCGTTTCCGGTACCGTGGCCAAGATTGCTTCCTTCGGTGCTTTCGTGAACCTCGACGGCGACATCGACGGCCTTATCCACATCTCCCAGCTTTCCGAGGAGCACGTGGAGCGCGTCAAGGATGTCATCAAGGTGGGCGACGAAATCAAGGCTCGCGTCATCAAGGTCGACAAGGTGGAGCGCCGCATTGGTCTTTCCATCAAGGCTGTGAACTACGATCCCGAGCAGCTGCGTCGCGAGACCGCCGCCTTCGAGACCGTTCGCGCCGGCGACATGGTGGGTCTGGAACAGGCCTTCAACCTCGCTGCTCTGCAGTCCGAGGAGTGGAGCCCCTCCCAGAACTAATCAACCGATTAGCACCTGATTACTTCGAAAACCGCTGCGGGCAACCGCAGCGGTTTTTTCATTGACCAGCGTCGATGAGTCGTGTATCATCCTCGCGCGCCATGGCCTCTCTCTCTACAGAAACAATTTTTGGTATTCCGTATGTAACTTCCAATCTGGAAACAGCCTGCACTTATTGGGTGCAGCTGGCAAAGGAAACGCAGCAGCCCCGGTTGTCGGCGCATTCGGATGTGCATGTGCTCACCCGCGCACTGCATGACGCTGATGATTATGGAGCAGGACTGCGTACGTTTGATTTCATCTGCCCGGATGGCATGCCCATCGTGTTTCTCCTGCGCCGCAAGGGGGCAGCGGCCAACCGTCTGTACGGCCCGGATGTGATGGAGTGGATGTGGAAACTCGGGCGTGCTGCGGGAATCCGGCACTTCCTGCTTGGGGGCTCAGAGGAAGCCATTGAACGCTTGAAAGAGAATCTGGAAAAACGCTACCCCGGGGCAGAGGTGGCGGGGCATTACTGCCCGCCCTTGCCGCCGTGGCCGGAGGGTGAGGATGAGCGCATGCTGGAAGCCATCCGCCAGAGCGGGGCTCATTGCGTGTGGGTGGGCCTGGGTTGCCCGAAGCAGGAACGCTGGCTGTTCGAACACAAGGAGCAGCTGCCTCCGGCTTTGTATTTTGGTGTGGGCGCGGCCTTCAATTTCCATGCCGGGCTGGTGCAGCAGGCTCCTGCCTGGGTGCGTGCGCATGGCCTGGAGTGGCTTTACCGCTTGTGCAAGGAACCCCGCCGTCTGTTCAGACGCTATCTTGTACACAATACCCGCTTTATCTGGTATTGCCTGACGCGTAAAATATAAGGTGGCGGCAGTTTAATCCGGGCTGGTAAAGGCTCGCCGGATTTTCTGGTATACGCTGCACGGGATGGCAGCGATGCCGTAGGCTACTGGTATGACCGTATTGGCCAGCACTGTGCCGGGAACATCAATGGTCACAAAGGATGCCCCCGCCAGCGGGTAGGCATACCATGCGTGTGCGTTGGCGCGCATGCGCGTCACGGGGATGATGAAGCCGTTGCGCGTGCTGCACACGTGGTTGCCTGCGTTCTGGTGCTCGCTGGTCACCATGTTGCGGTGCACGCGGTGCGCGTGGCGTGGTAATTGCTCCAGCCAGCCCTGCTGCAGCAGGGTGGTGTTCGGGTTGCAGTTCAGGGAATCAATCTGGTAGGCCGTGGCGGTGCGCCTCGTGCCTACGGCGTGGGCTCCCTTGGGAATCCTGCTGTCTGCTTTCAGCACAAAGGTTTCTGCGGGCACGATATCTGCTGCGCTCAATTCGCGGTACACATAACGCTGCGGTGCTCCCTTGATCGGGAGATACTGGCCGCTTGTGTATTCGGTGGCAAAACTGCTCACCTTGTCGCGTCCCACGCGGCGTACCTCTGTGAGCACTCCTTGCAGGTATAATTTGCCGTGGTGCTGGTAGAGCACCAGATTCTCCTGGTCGGGCAGCACAATCGCCCGGCACTGGCGTCCCCGGTCGGCAAAAGCCCGGTGCGTGTTCACATACGTGCAACTGCCTAGCAGCAACGCCAGCAGAGGGAACAGGAGAGCGTAGAATTTACCCATGTTCCACACTATAACATGTGGAAGATGCCATATCAAGGAAATACAGCACGATTCAGTTTAAAATTATTAATTGAACTTGACATTTATCAATGTTTCCCTTATACACGGCGTGTGGTCACTACTGACCCATTTTTGTGAATAAACAAACCTCCCTATCCTGAATATGAAGTTATCCAGACATTTGTTGACAATCATCGCCATCATCGCAACCGGTACGGCTCAGGCCGGCTATGTTACCCCCACCACCATTTGGAAGGACTCAGGAGAAATGGTGTTGGGGCAGAATCCTGACAATGTTTCCGGTTTCACGCTCGATGTGAAGGATGGTGATACCGAGGCGACTGTGACTAAAGGTGGAACAACTACTTCCGGTCTGTTTGTTCGCGAGGGTAAGTTGACCATCGGTGGTACGGACGAGCATATTACCCTGACGATTAACCCCAATGGTGGCGGTCAGTTGGATGACTTCCAGCTTGGCGGCACAGCTACTGTTCTGAATGTTGCCGGCAAGGATGCCGTTGCTGTGATTGATAATGCGACTGTAAAAACTGATTTGAAGACGGCCTCGGCTGTTGGCGGCCCGGATGGTAACGGTACGCTTATTATTCAAAATGGTGCTAAATACGATGGCGGC
>JAFZGH010000162.1 GCA_017555465.1 Akkermansia sp.
CAGAGGACTACGCTGCCGGTGCCACCGTGGAATACGACAGCAAGGCAGGCCTGCTCAACCCCGGTCTGCAGTGGATTGCCAGCGGTATCATCGAGTGGGTGAAAGCCACCTGCTACAATGGCGAAAGCTTCGATACCATGGATGCCGAGGCAGAGAAGATTGCCCCCGGCTGCGATGGCGTGAAACTCATCCCCGACTTCCTGCCCAGCGATTCCGTGCCCGGCAGCATCCAGGGCCTGGTGCTGGGTCGCACCCGCGCCCACATTTACCGCGCCGCCATGGAAGCCCTCACCCTGCGCCTCAAACAGCGCCTCCAGAAGCTGGAGAAGGTAGGCGGCTTCAAATCCACCGACCTTCTGCTGGTAGGCGGTGGCGCCCGCAACAAGGTATGGACGCAGATGCGCGCTGACATCCTCGGACTGCCCATCCGCATCTCCAATGTCTCCGAAAGCACCGTGCTTGGCGCCGCCATGTATGCCTTTGCCGGTGCCGGTGTCTTCGAATCCCCCGAAGCCTGCCGCGATTCCTTCGGCATCACCTACACCACCATCACCCCCGGCGAACAGCAGTCCGCCTACGCTGAGCTGTACAGCTGATTATTCCTTATTCATTATTCCCTATTCACTTAAACTATGGCTAATCCCGAACTCTATATCAAACCCGCTCTGCCGGAGCTCATCTTCCCCTGGCAGAACTATGACCCGCAGACCCGCGAAGAAATCGACGCTTTCTTCAACAGCCCCGAAGTGCTTGTCATCAAGCAGCGCATGGTTGACATGGGCCGCCGCCTCTGGGCCCGCGAATACGTGGACGGCAACGGTGGCAACCTCTCCGTGCGCGTTGCCAAGGACCTCGTGCTCTGCTCCCCCACGCTCTGCTCCAAGGGCTTCATGACCGTGGAGGACATCTGCATGGTGGACATGAACGCCGGCCAGCTTTGCGGCTACCGCCCCGCCACTAGCGAGGTGAAGACCCACATCGCCATGATGAAGGAAGTGGGCGTAAACGCCTGCATCCACGCACATCCCCCGTGCTGCAATGCCTTCCTCTTTGCCGGTATGGTACCGCCGAACGGCATCAACCCCGAGGCCGATATCTTCCTGGGCCAGATTCCGCTGGCTCCCTACGGTACCCCCGGCTCCCCCGAAACCGCCGAAGCCGTGGCCAAGGCCTGCCACCAGAGCACCGTGGTATTCATGGAGAACCACGGCGTCATTACCGGTGCCCGCCACATCGAAGAAGCCGAGTGGTTCATGGAAAACGCCGATGCCTACTGCAAGATGGTGCTCTTTGCCGACATGCACGGCGGCAAGCTCAACCAGGTGAACGAGGCTGGCATCGCCGACTTCCTGGCCATCCGCAAGAACATCGGCTACGCCGTGCCCGAAGGCCAGCCCCTGTACAACTTCCGTGAGTACAACGGCTACACCATGGGTATCGCCGGCGAGAAGAAGGACTGATAGCCCGCTTCCCAATCCCCATTTCAGCCGCGCTGTGGTGCTTGTAACCGCAGCGCGGCTTTTAGCATCAAGGTGTTGTTGTGCCTTGTGTAAAATTTCAAGTTGTACTTGAAATTTTACAAAAAAGCATATAAGTCACACGTGGAGAGTGAACTGCATATTTTGTCGGAGAGGGGGGCTTCAGTTCCCTCCTTAAAACAGGAAGGACTGAAGTCCTGCACTCCGACCACCGCCAATCAGCAGTGCTACAAGAATTTGAAAACAGCTCTGATGAAAGCTTCAGCTATTGAGGCGTGGAGCTTATTTGAATCAGCCTGCTATCGTTGGATTGCAACAAAAATGAAGCGCGTCCGCAACTATGCCGTCGTCTTCCGTGCGAAGTATTTCCTATGCGATGTGCATTCAGATTGCGGGCAAAAGGATGTTCATCGTTCAATATCTGATGCTTATATTGTTTTCTTCTTTTGAAATCATGTGCCTGACTTCTATCGGGGATGCAGGCGTATAAGACCGATAAGTCGTAAGGCAAATTTTGACTATTCATGCAACAGGCTCTGATAAATTTGCATAATACCCTCTAGAAGTGCCAAAACACGCCAGATTTTGTGCATATTGTTTTCTTTGGTGAACTATTTACTCGTTGTTTTTGTGTGTTTTATAAAATTTCAACTGTACATCGCATAGGAAATGCGATATACTGCCCCTGCAGCGTTGGAGTGAGCCATTCCATTGCGCAAGGAAGCC
>JAFZGH010000018.1 GCA_017555465.1 Akkermansia sp.
CAGGAAGCTCTGTTCTTCACCCCCGCCTCGGGTAAGTTCATCCGCTTTGTGGCATTGTCTGCTCATGATGGTGGCGATTCTGCTGCTGTGGCAGAGCTGAACATCATTACGGATTGAGTCTGCTGCACCGGAATTTATTTCGCACCTGCCCACAGACCGGGCAGGTGCTTTTTTATGCCGGGGTGACGATAATAATGCTTCACCTGGAGCAGAAAAACCGCTATAACAGAGGCCATGCCGATTTGCCCTAGATGTTCAGCCACGATTCACACCGGAGCCGAAGACCAGTGTCCGGCCTGTGGTTACGACATTGCCCAGGCCGATGAGCAATTCGGCGAGGGGCAGGTGGAATTTACCCGTATTGTGGACGCAGCCGGCGCGCTGACCCACCAGGAACGCCTGGAACTCATGCACACGCTCGAGCAGCTGGAGCGCCGTATCCGCCCGGCAGCACTCTGCATCTATATCACCGATGTGGGGCAGGTGCAGGAACTGCGCACCCATGCGCACTGGATTCTGAATCACGCCCGCATTCACCACCCTTCCTTCGGCAAACGTGAGCTGCACAAGGCCATTGAAGATGCTGCTCTGCTGGAGCGCCGCCCCGGCGAGCAGCGCCCGCAGGAAGCTCCGCAGAACTGGTTTGTGCGGGCTTGTCACGCCGTGCGTGATTATGTGCTGGATGCCTTGCACCCGCTGCCACCGCCTGTGAAGCACGAATGGATGCTGATTCTGGTTATGGATGTGCAGCTGGAAATGGCCTGTTTCTCCTGGGGGTATAAACTGGACCCGTACATCGACCCTGACCGCATCAATACCTGCATCAAATGTGCCCGCCTGCAGTTCCGCGAGCGCGCCATGGTTGCCGGGCTCAAGCGCGTGATGCGCGCTGCTACCCGCCGTATTGCCTCCAGCGCCCGCCGTGTGAACCGGCGTTTGCGGCGCGCGCAGAAAATGAACGCACTGGCGCTGGTAGTTCTGGGATTGCTGGGGGGGGATGCAGTTTCTGCACAAGAACCGCCCCCTCCTGCAGAGCCGGATATGCCGCATTGGCGTTCGGAAGATTACCGCCACCTGATGGCTGGTGAGCTGGTCACAGGCTACGTATCGCTTTTCCCTGCAAAACCCACTCCGGAAGAAATCAAGGCTGAGGAAGAACGCCAGAAACAACTCCGCCGCGAGCAACGCGAGCTGCGCCGCCAGCAGGCCCGGCAGAATATTCCCCGCACCCGTCCTCCCGAAGCTCCGGAAGAGAGCGATACCCGTGTATTGGGCCGTTATTTTGATCAATATACCCGCCCGCCGCAGCATTCTACCCTGAATGACCCCCAGGGTCTGCTGACTACCGTAGAGCGCGAAGATGTGGAACATGTGCTGCGCAACCTCAACGCTAACGCGAAATTCCGCATTTATGTTTCTGTGTTCAAGGGTGGACAGGATATTCCCAGTGATCTGGCGGTCGATATGTTGGTAACTGCCACTGCCCAGCCCTGCGAATACGCTGTGCTCATGCGTTATCCCACGGGTAATCCGGCGGGTATTGAGCTGGGTTACCAGGAAATCAAGCCGGAGGATGCGCAGCGTCACGAATGGCTGCAGAAAGTACGCACCGCCGCGGCTGATGGCAGTGCCGAAGGCCTCATGGAAGCTCTGCGCTGCATAAGCGCTATCATTACCCCTCTGTCGGATGATTTCGCCCCCGTCGCCACCACAACAGGGGGCAAAGCGCCACTCATTGATATCAATTTCAAGGAGAGCCAGAAGGAGAAGAAACGCTCCCTCAACGACAAAATTAAGGACCTCATCAATGACCCGGTGGTGGTCAACTCTGTGCTCTATCCGCTGGGTGTCCTGCTGGGTATTGGCCTCATCTGGCTGCTGCTCGATTGGCTGCGCAGCTCATCCCGGTTGGAAGACAGTGAGTCCGATATCCGCCTCTCTTCGCCCTACGGGGCAGGGGTGAGCCGCTATGTGCGCTATCTGGAGGGCACCGAAGCCGAAAAAGAAAAACGCATTTTCTGATAACAACGCAGTAAAAAACCGGGCCAGGGGCATCATTTTTGATTGCATTCCCCCTCTTGCAGGTGTAGTATATTGCTCGTAAAAGTAGATTTTACGCATCGGGGGCACTGTCCCCTCATGCCAACATTTTCCTAAACATTGTAACAACATGAACACAACATACAGCACTATTGACGCCAACGAGGCCGTAGCCTCCGTAGCGTACCGTTGCTCTGAAGTGGCCGCCATCTATCCCATCACCCCGTCCTCGCCGATGGGTGAATCGGCAGAGGCCTGGACCGCTGTAGATCGCAAGAATCTCTGGGGCACGGTCCCCAGCATCGTCGAGATGGAATCTGAGGCAGGTGCTGCTGGTGCCGTTCACGGTGCCCTGCAGACCGGCTCCATGGCCACCACCTTTACGGCCTCCCAGGGTCTGCTGCTCATGATTCCCAACATGTTCAAGATTGCCGGTGAGCTCACTCCCTGCGTCTTCCACATTGCCGCCCGCGCCCTTGCCGCCCAGGGTCTTTCCATCTTCGGTGACCACAGCGATGTGATGAGCGCCCGCTCCACCGGTTTTGCCATGCTTTGCGGCGCCTCCACCCAGGAAGCCCCGGATATGGCCGCCATCGCCCACTCCGCCACGCTGGAAAGCCGCGTACCCTTCATCAACTTCTTCGACGGCTTCCGCACCTCTCACGAAGTAGGCAAGATTGCCGACATCTCCGACGAGCAGCTGCGCGGCATGATTGACCAGGACCTGGTGGATGCCTTCCACGCCCGCGCCCTCACCCCCGATGCCCCGGTCATCCGTGGCACCGCCCAGAACCCGGACGTCTACTTCCAGGGCCGCGAAACCGTCAACAAGTTCTACAACGCCGTTCCCGGCATCGTGAAGAAGGCCATGAAGAAGTTCGGCGAGCTCACCGGCCGCTGCTACGACCTCGTGGAATACATCGGCAGCCCGGAGGCCACCCGCGTCATCATCATCATGGGTTCCGGCGCAGAAGCCTGCCTTGAGACCGTGAAGGCCCTGAGCGAGGACATCGGCGTGCTGAAGGTGCGCCTGTACCGTCCGTTCCCGGCAGAGGACGTGATTGCAGCCCTGCCCAAGACCGTGAAGAAGATTGCCGTGCTCGACCGCACCAAGGAACCCGGCAGCCTGGGCGAACCCCTGCTGCAGGATGTGGTGCAGGCCCTCTCCGACGCCTCCGTGAAGGGCACGCTTCCCTTTGCTATGCCCATCATCGTGGGTGGCCGCTATGGTCTGGGTTCCAAGGAATTCACCCCCGCCATGGTGAAGGGTGTGTTCGACGAACTCAAGAAAGACGCCCCCATGACCGGCTTTGCCGTGGGTATTGAGGACGACGTAACCGGCCTTTCCATTGCCTACGACCCCAGCTTCACCACCGAGGCCGACACCGTGACCCGCTGCATGTTCTATGGTCTGGGTTCCGACGGCACCGTGGGTGCCAACAAGGACGCCATCAAGATTATCGGCAAGCACACCGACCTCTACGTGCAGGGCTACTTCGTGTACGACTCCAAGAAGTCCGGTTCCTCCACGGTGTCCCACCTGCGTTTCGGCACCACGCCGATTCACAGCACCTACCTCATCACCAGCGCCAACTTCATTGCGCTGCACCAGCCCAGCCTGCTCAACACCTTCGACTTCCTGAAGAACGCCGCACCCGGCGCCACCTTCCTCATCAACACCCCGGTGGCTGCTGATAAGGTGTGGGACAGCCTGCCCGCCCGCATGCAGCAGCAGATTATCGACAAGAACATCAAGGTCTACTGCATCGACGCCTTCAAGGTAGCCAAGGCTACCGGCATGGGCGGCCGCATCAACATGATTATGCAGACCTGCTTCTTCCACCTCTCCGGCGTGATTCCCTCCGATGAAGCCATCGGCTACATCAAGGAAGCCATCAAGAAGACTTACGGCAAGAAGGGCGACGAAGTGGTGGCCAAGAACATCCAGGCTGTGGATGCCTCTCTCGCCAACCTGTACGAGGTAAGCGTGGGCACCAGCATCACCGGCCACGAACTGCCCCCCGCCCTGGCTCCCGGCGCCCCCGCCTTTGTGCGCGACGTGCTCGGCAAGATCGTCATTGGCGAAGGCGACAGCGTGAAGGTTTCTGAAATGCCGGTGGACGGCACCTTCCCCAGCGGCACCACCCAGTACGAGAAGCGCAACCTCGCCCTCGAAATCCCGGTGTGGACCCCCGAGAAGACCGAAACCAGCAAGGCCTGTATCCAGTGCGGCAAGTGCACCACCGTGTGCCCCCACGCCGCCCTGCGCGCCAAGATGGTGGACCCCGCCGATATGGAAGGCGCCCCGGAAACCTTCAAGAGCGCCGATGCCAGCAAGATGCACAAGAACTGGCAGGGCAAGAAGTTCGTCATCCAGGTGTCTGCCGCAGACTGCACAGGCTGCACGCTCTGCACCCGCGTATGCCCCACCAACTCGCTGACCATGACCCCGGCAGCCGAGGCTCTGGAACCCGAGACCAACAACTGGAACTTCTTCGAGAAACTGCCCGACCCGGACCGCACCAAGATTAACGCCGGTCAGGTGCGCGACCAGCAGTTCCTTCGCCCGCTCTTCGAATTCAGCGGCGCCTGCGCCGGTTGCGGCGAAACCCCGTATGTGAAGGCCCTTACCCAGCTGCTGGGCAACCGCCTTGTGGTGGCCAACGCCACGGGCTGCTCCTCCATCTACGGCGGCAACCTGCCCACCACCCCCTGGACACACGATGCCGATGGCCGCGGCCCCGCCTGGGCAAACAGCCTCTTCGAGGACAACGCCCAGTTCGGCCTTGGCTTCCGCGTCTCCCTGGACAAGAAGCAGGAATATGCCCTGGAACTCCTCGAAGCTGCTGCCGATAAGATTGGCGCCGGGCTGGTTGAGGCCATCAAGTCCAACCCGCAGAAGACAGAGGCAGAAGTCGTGGCCGCCCGTGAAACCGTGGCTGCCATCAAGGCTGCCTGCGGCGACACCCCCGAGCTGGCCGCCCTCAAGGCTCAGGCCAACTACCTGGTGAGCAAGTCTGTGTGGATTCTCGGCGGCGACGGCTGGGCATACGACATCGGCTACGGTGGTCTTGACCACATCCTCGCCTCCGGTCGCAACGTGAAGGTGCTCGTCATGGACACCGAGGTGTACTCCAACACCGGTGGCCAGTGCTCCAAGGCCACCCCGCGCTCCGCTGTGGCCAAGTTCGCCACCCGCGGTAAGGACCAGGTGAAGAAGGACATCGGCTACATGGCCATGACCTACGGCAACATCTACGTGGCCTCCATCTCCATGGGCTCCAACGATGAGCACGCCCTCAAGACCCTGGCTGAAGCCGAGGCGTACGACGGCCCCGCCCTCGTGATTGCCTACAGCCACTGCATCAACCACGGCATCAACATGGCACAGGGGCTCGACCGCCAGAAGGATGCCGTTGACTGCGGCCGCTGGTTGCTCTACAACTTCAACCCGGACAACATCAAGGAAGGCAAGAACCCGCTCACCATCAAGAGCAAGGCTCCCAAGATGAGCGTGCGCGATGCCCTCATCGGTGTGGACGGTAAGGGCGGCGAGAACCGCTTCAAGATGCTGGCCAAGACCAACAAGGCTAACTTCGAGAAGCTCCTTACCCTGGAAGAGCAGGACATCAAGCGCCGCTGGCGCCTGTACCAGGCTCTGGCTGCCATCGATTACAGCGCCGAGGCCGAAGCTGCTCCCGAGGCTTAAGCCCCAGCAGCCCATTAACTTCAACGGCGTGCGGTTCACCACCGCACGCCGTTCTTGTTAAACAATCATCACATCATTAAAGTATACTTTAATGATGTTTTAAAACATTGATTCCACTGGCACTACATAACCAAGGAGATAGCAGAGTACCGGGCAGGGTATTCTATAGACGGGCTGAACACCAGGCTCTGCGCTGAGGCCGAAATCCTCCACATGGCGCGTGGCAATGATGGCAGCTTGGGCCGATTGCTCCCGACACAGGGTATTGATGGCATCCCGCTGGCTCACTGAACTGTCGTGGCGGTATTTCACCTCGCAGAGGTAACGGCGCTCGTTCGGAAAATCGACCACCACATCCACCTCCTTCTGCGTGCGCGGCAGGCGGATATAGCCAACGCGGCAGAACGCGCCGTAAGCCGAGTGGAAATGCTTGTACACAGTGGTCTCCGCCATCATGCCGCGCACTTCATCCGTAACGGCAGAAGGATTGCGCATGAGGGAGGCATTGCTCAGCGCTGCATCTGCCACGTATACCTTGGGTTGGCTGCTGATTCCCTTCTTACCGGTGTAGTTGGAAGCCTGGCTGATGTAGATGAGATTAGCATCGCGCAGAAACTCCATGTAGCGCATCAGGGTAGGCAGCGATACCCCCTCCAGCGCCCGGCACATAGCGGCAGTGTTAATGATATTGCCGGAGTTCACACAGAAATAGAGATACAACTTTTCGAGTTGCAGGGTATTGCGCACATCAAACAACGCAGGTATATCACGCTTGAGCACCTTGTCCACCACATCTTCACGCAGCACACGCTGCGCCCTGGCCACCACCTCGGTGCTCAGCAACTCAGGAAAGCCTCCCAGACTCAGATAGCGGTTCCAGTGCGGTTCCAACCCGCTGAAACGTCGCATGAGCCGGGTGAATTCATCCTGCTCCATGCGCAGCAACGCCTCCAGATTCACCTGCGGCTCCACCACCGGCGGCAGCTGCATGATATCGCAATACTCACGAAAACTCAGTGTCGGCATGCGCAGCACACGCCAGCGCCCCACGCCGCTATCACGCGCACCTTTCTCAATGTGCGGACTGGCCGAGCCCGTAGCCACCAGCTGCAGTGAGGGACGAGTGTCGTACAAAACTTTCAGCCACAGAGACCAATCCTCCGCATATTGAATCTCATCGAAGAAGAAATAGCACGAACCGCTACGCGGCCGCGCCTTATCGAACGCATCAATGACGGCTTTTACCCCAGCGAGCTTGATAATGGGGTTATCAAAGGAAAGATAGAGGATATTCTCACCCTTCACTCCGGTAGCGAGCAGTTCCTCTATCAACTGGCGCATCACCGTGGTCTTGCCTACACGGCGAGCTCCGCTCAGCACCACAAAACGCCGCAGGTCACGGCTCTGCAATTGCTCCAGCGTCTCAAAATACGCCTGCCGACGCACTCCAGGTAACTCCTCCGGATCCACCCGTGTCTGCCACCACGGGTTATATTCCTGCAGCAGGCGTTCTATCTCATCTGTTTCAAAAATTCCCATACTCTTCCTCCTGCACAGTATTATACTCCCTGATTATCAGTGTGTCAAGACGTCATTAAAGTACACTTTAATCTTTTGCGTATTTTTCTTAAAATACACTTTTATGCTAACATAGAGCATTAACCGTCTGCGCCTTAAATCGCCATTAAAGTATACTTTAATGTGCTTTATTCTTCATCTGGTACTTTAGACTTGCAAATTACGGCAAATGGCGTACACTCTGCGCCCCATGAACAGCCCCGCCAGACAAGCCTTCATCGACACCATACCCGTTCTGACAGGGTACCTGGCTCTGGGCTTCGGCTTCGGGATTATGCTGCAGGCAGCCGGGTTCCCGGTGTGGCTGGCGCCGGTGATGAGCATCACCATGTACGCCGGAGCCATGCAGTATGTGGCAGTGGGGCTGCTGAGCAGCGGTGCCTCCCTGCTCACCGTGGGGCTGACCACCTTTCTGGTGAATGCCCGGCACTTGTTCTACGGCATTTCCCTGCTGGACAAATTCAAGAGCACCGGGAAGCGCACGCCCTACCTCATTTTTGCGCTGACTGATGAGACCTATTCCCTGCTGTGCCGGGACAATCCGGCAATACCGGCAGAAAAGAAAAAGACATACTACTTCTGCATCTGCCTTTTCGACCACTGTTACTGGATAAGCGGCTGCACCTTGGGCGCAGTGACCGGCTCCCTGGTATCATTCAACAGCCAGGGCATAGACTTCGTCCTCACCGCGCTCTTCATCACCATCTTCATCGAGCAATGGCAGAGCAGCCGGAACCACTCCCCGGCCATCACAGGCGCAGCCGTCACCGGGGCAAGCCTGGCGTTATTCGGCAAGGAGAACTTCATGATACCCGCCATGCTCGTCATTCTGCTGACGCTCTGCCTGCACAAGGGAAAGGAGGATTCCCATGGTTAATGCACACACATTCTACGCCATCGCAGTCATGGCAATCATTACCGCCCTGCTGCGCTTCCTGCCATTCCTCATCTTCAAAGGCAAAGCTTCCACGCCGCCGCTTGTAGAAAAGCTGGGGCGTCTGCTACCCAGCGCCGTCATCGCCATGCTGGTGGTCTATTGCATGAAAGATATAGACTTCACCGCCTCTGCCAGCTACCTGCCGGCCCTCCTGGCCAGCGTGCTGGTGGGCGTGCTCCATACATGGAAGCGCAACATCCTGCTGAGCGTCATCACTGGCACCGTGGCCTATATGCTCCTGGTGCAGTTTGTGTTCTGAGAAAAAGCCGCTGTCCCATACGGAACAGCGGCATGAAAAATCATCTGTGCTTCTTCCTGGCTTATTGCTGCGGCACCACGTACTCCGGCTTGTCGGATTTTGTAGTGGTACGCACCAGTGCCACAATGCGCGCATTGATGTAATTTTTGCTGAAAAGAATACTGGCTTCGCGCTCAGCCGTTCGGTTCAGGCCGGCTACCACAATATCAAGCTCACCTTTGGCCAGCATCTGCATCATCGTAGCATAATCGAGGTCGCGCAGCTCATACCTGACATTCAGGTGCAGCGCCAGGCGGCGCAGCAGCTCCATGTCAAAGCCAATCAGCTCACTACCTGTTTCACTGACCTTGCGGTAGCACATGGGTTCCAGCTGGCTGCAGATACCCACCACAAGCTTGCGTTTGGGGGCAGCTGGGGCCTCAATCTGCGGCATTTTCTGCGAAAGCTCCATATCCGCCTGCTCAGCGCCGTGCATCTTGATCCAGCGGTTATACATTTCCGTGTACAAGCCGGATTCATGGTAGTGGTCGATAAAGGCATTGATGGGCTCCAGCAGCTCACGTCTTGCAGGAGATACGCCAATAGCAATCTCCACCGAACCAAGAGAACCGGGAAGTACCGCGAAATCAGACGAGATAGCCGCCATGTAATCCAGCGTATGGCTGTCGAACACATAGGCATCTATTTTCTTACGACGCAAAGCTTCATATGCCGTATGGTGGCTGATGAAATAGCCGTGGCGAGCCTTAGGGAGCTTTTCCTCGCACGTAGACATGGAAGCGGCACCCAGGGCCATGCACACGTTGAAATCCGGGGAGTTCAGATCTTCTATCTTGGAGGCCTTGGGTTCTATTTCCTGGGGCGAAACATCGCAGGATGTACGAACGAGTCCAAGCAGCACACACACCAGAATACTCGCAATAGAAATCAGCTTTTTCATGAGAGAAAGGTTATTCAGACTCCCTGATTTTACACTCTTTCCGTCTGAATACCAGAAAAAAGTTCAATTAGCGTAACGAAAAAACATTGAAACATTTCCTCTCATGCGTCGCTGGCTGGCAAATGCTATTGACAAAGAGTAGAACGAAACGTACAATAACCGCGCCCTGATGATATTGATACCCTCACATGCTCTCACTGTAGTAGAGCGACTGGAACGCTACGGCTACGAAGCCTATGTGGTGGGCGGCTGCGTGCGTGATTCGCTGCTGGGGCGCAACCCGAAGGACTGGGATGTGTGCACCAATGCCCTGCCGGAGGAAGTGCTGCGCGTCTTCAAGCGTTTTCATGTGATTAAGACGGGGCTGCAGCACGGCACTGTCACCGTCATGGTAGACAAGCAACCCGTGGAGGTCACCACTTTCCGCATTGACGGCGCTTATACCGACAACCGCCATCCCGACAGTGTGAACTTCGTGAGTCGCGTGGAGGAAGACCTTGCCCGCCGCGATTTCACCATCAATGCCATGGCTTACAACCCCACCCGCGGCCTGGTGGATGCCTTTGACGGGCAGGCGGATTTAAAGGCGGGCGTCATCCGCTGCGTGGGCGAGCCGGATGCCCGCTTCAACGAGGATGGCCTGCGCATTCTGCGCGCGCTGCGCTTTGCGGCGCGCTACAACTTCGGCATCGAGACCGAAACGGCCTTTTCCATTCACCGCAACCGCCACCTGCTGGAGAATGTGAGTGTGGAACGTATCTTCACCGAGCTGAAAGGTATCCTCATCGGTGAAGGTGTACTGGGCATGATGCAGGCTTTCCCGGATGTCTTTGCTGTCATCATTCCTGAATTGGCGCCAACCATCGGATTTGAGCAGCACAACCCGCACCACTGCTATGACGTGTGGACCCACACAGCCCATGCGGTGCAGGCAGCCCCGGCAGATGAGGTGATCCGCCTGGCCCTGCTGCTGCACGATATTGCCAAACCCGCCACCTTCACCCGCGGAGAGGACGGCAAGGGGCACTTCTACGGTCACGGCACGAAAGGGGCAGAGCTGGCCCGCAGCATCATGCGCCACCTCAAGAGCGATATCGCAACCCTGGACAAGGTGGTCACCCTCGTGCGCGAGCACGATAATACTCTGCCTACCACCGCCCCCGGCATGCGCCGCTGCATCGGCCGCCTGGGGCTGGAGCCCCTGCAACACCTCCTGGCTATTAAACAGGCAGATATGGATGCCCAATCCACCCATGAACGCCCGAAAAAGCAGGCTGTGCTTCGTGAAGCCCGCCTCCTGCTGGAAGACGTGCTGGAGGGTACGCCTGCCTATTCCGTGGGCGATTTAGCCCTGGCCGGGCGTGATTTAATTGCCATGGGGCTGAAGCCCGGCCCTGCCATGGGCAGCATCCTCAAAACCCTGCTGGCCGAAGTGCAGGACGAAATGCTTTCCAACACCCGCGAGGCTTTGGAACCCCGCGCCATTGAACTCATCAAACAATCTCAATCATCATGAATAACTGCCCGAACTGCCAGTACAAGTCTCCGCGTTCCCGCGCGGTTGCATTCCTGCTCAGCCTCCTTATTTTCTGCGGCTTTGCCGGGGTGCACCGCATTTATGCCGGCAAGGTCATCACCGGTATTATCCAGTTTGCCACACTCGGCCTCTGTGGCCTCTGGCAGCTGCTGGATATGATTCTGATTATCTGCTGCGCGTTTGAGGATAAAGAGGGTAAGGTGATTTAATTCACCCACACGGGTGCAGGATCAGGCCTGGGTAAGCTGAATCCCGGCCCGTCCGGCAGCGCGGGCTTCTTCAGGCGTAAGAGGGCGGGTGCTGGCCAGCACCATGGGGGCGGGCGGTGCGCCTGGACGCCCCAGCAGTACGCGGCAAAGCCAGTTGATAAGACGGGCAAAACGCAGGCGCTTCATGTAGGCCGCTGCCCGGCGGATACATTTGAGCGGGCCGTCTGCATCATCCACCGCGATGACCACGCCATCGCATACCACGGCGCAGCAGCCGATACCCAGTGCTTCAATTTCAGCTGCCATGGCCGCGGCGTGGGCGGCATCAGTAGCAATGTGGCCGGGGTCTTCACCTTCCTGTGCGGGCAGGGGCACTTCCATGGCGTGCAGGGTGATGCCGTGCGCGTTGCACAGGCGGATGACCTCCTCCCGCTGGAAGAGAATGGTGCGATGTGCCTCGAAAACAATGTGGTTCACGTTGGCCTTAATGGCGTTGAGAATGGTGCCGGTTCCGATACAGGGAACATCGAAGCGCATATCGTGCCCCGGTTTGGTCACTTTGCAGAGTGTGACGCCGTAGGACCGGTGTCCGCCCGCATGCAGGCATTCGTTCGTGCCTTTGTATGCCTCTACGCAGACCACGGTTCTGCCGTGCACAATGATACTCTGGCCGATGTCGAGACGGGCAATCTCGCGCGCCTGGGAGAGGCCGAAGCGGGCTTCTTCCAGCTGTTCGTCAGTGGGGGCAGGGCCGGCCAGATGCCCGGGAGCGGGCAGGTGTTCCTCCATGAAGGTGATGGAGGGCAGCACTTCCATGCCGTGCGATTGGATGAAGTCGCAGGCGGCGGTGAAGATGGTGTGGGCGTTGCGGCGGTCGAGCTGGCCCAGCAGGCGGCGGGCGGTGGCATCGGGCCACATGGTGTAGATGCAGGCGGGCTTAATCTGCCCGGTGAGCATGATGTGGGTGACTCCCTGTTCGCGGAAGAAGGCGGCCGGAGCTTCGATAGCCCCCACGCGGAACCCCTTGTACGCATCGCTCAGCGCAGGAATATCGTGCCCCACGGCGCCGCGCATGCCGGCCACCACCACGCGCACGCCAGCGCGGTGTGCTCCTTCGATGACCATGCGGGGGAATTCGCCAGCGCCGGCAATAATGCCCAGCACCATCTGCTGTGGGGAGGTACTCATCTTTACAGGAATTCCGGATGTTCGAGGTAGTAGGCGATGCGGAGCATCAGGCGGCCTACATCGCCGCCATCGACCACGCGGTGGTCAAACGAAGCCACAATCTGCGCCTGCTCCACCGGGATGAAACATTCCACCTCATCGCTCCACACCGGCACTTTCTGTACCGAGCCTACACCCAGAATCAGGCTCTCACTGGGCAGGGGCATAGGTGTGGCGTGGGTGAGGCCGAATCCGCCGAAATTGGAAACCGTGGCAATACCGCCGCCCTGGTAGGCGGGGTCGAGCTTGCGGTCTCGCGCCTGGGCTACTACCTTGTTGTATTCATCCACCAGGTCATCGAGCGTGCGTTCGTTTACATTGCGCAGCACCGGCACCATCACGCCATCTGCCACCTGCACGGCAACGCCCAGGTCAATGCGGCGCGGGGTGAGGATGCGCCCGCCCACCATGTAGCCGGCGCATTCCGGGAACTCTGCCAGGGCGAGAGCCAGCGCACGCAGGAAGTAGAGGGTGATACCCGGCTTGCGGGGATGTTTCTTGCGGTGCAGGATGATGGGAGCCATGTAGATGGGACGCCCGCAGCTGGCAATGGGGCGGCGCCAGGTGCGCTGCATGCTGCTGGCCACACTGCGGCGCATAGGCGAGGCTGGGTGCGAAGGCCAGCCATCTACGTAGTTGATGAATTTTTCGAAGTCATCGATGGTGATGCGGCCATTGGGGCCGGTACCGATGACATAGGCCATGTCAGCCTCAGTGATGCCGATTTCATCCATGCGGGCGCGGATGCGCGGGGAAAGGAAGCGGGAGCCACGCTGGCCCATAGGCACAGGCAGACCGCGTCCGCCTTCACCCAGAGGCCTGCGTCTGCCGCCGCCGGGCATGCCCTCGCGGAATTCACCTTCGGTGCGGAAGTGGGCGCCATCCTGCGCAGAAGATTTTTCCGTAACGGGGGCGGCGGCCGGGGCTGGGGCGGTTGCATCCAGCGGGGTGGCGCCGGAGCGTTCGATTTCCTCTTCTGTGGCTTCGATGATGCCCATGATTGCCCCGACGGGTACGGTTTCACCGGCCCTGACATCCAGCGAGAGGATTGTGCCGCCGCACACGGTGGTCACGCCCATAACGGCCTTGTTGGTTTCCACCTCAAAGACCTCCTGGTCGGCCTGTACGGTATCACCTGGCTTCACCAGCACTTGCATAATGGTGGCTTCGGCTATGGATTCGCCCAGCTGGGGCATCAGAATGGGAACGTTCGGCATGGTCAGGTGAAAGGAAATTAAAGGGTGATAAGATAGCGCGCGGCATCTGCGATGGCGGCGGCGCCGGGGCGGTGGGCTTTCCACAGCTCGGGGTGTGCGGGAATCGGTGTGTCGTGGGCACTCAGGCGCAGCGGCGGGGCATCCAGCAGGTGGAATCCCTGCGCGGTCACTTGTGCCACTACTTCGGCAGCCACGCCACCATACGGGAAATCTTCACTCACCACCAGCAGACGGGCAGTGCGGGCCACGGAATCGAGGATAGTGTCAATATCCAGCGGTTTCACGCTGCGCAGGTCGACCACTTCCAGTTCATAACCGCTGGTGGCGGCCAGTTCCTCTGCGGCGCGCAGGGCTTCCGGCACCATGGCAGAGAAGGCCACCACGGTGGCATGCTGCCCCGGACGGGCAATGCGGGCCTGGCCGATGGGAAGCGGGTTCGGGTCAAGCCAGGTATCAGCCTTCAGCCAGCGGTAGAGGAACTTGTGTTCCAGGAAAATGACCGGGTCGGGAATCTGCGCCGCCTGCTTGAGCATGTAGTAGGCATCTGCCACGGTGGCGGGGGTAAAGACATGCAGCCCCGGGTAGTGCGCGAAGAGGGCCTCCAGACTCTGGCTGTGGTACGGGCCGCCGCCGGGAGTGCCGCCGCAGGGCATGCGGAAGGTGATGTTCACCGGGATGCCGGTGCGGTAGAAATGCGCCCCGGCATTGTTGCCGGCCTGGTTGAGCGCCAGCGTGCCGAAATCGGCAAACTGCATTTCCACAATCGGTTTCATGCCACCGAGCGCAGCGCCCATGCCCACGCCGGCAATGGCATCCTCTGCAATGGGGGCGTTGAGTACGCGGCCGGGGTACTTGGCATCCAGCCCCTTGGTGGCCTTGAACGCGCCGCCGAACGTGCCGGCAATGTCCTCGCCCAGCAGGAATACATCCGGGGCTTCGGCCAGCAGTTCATCCAGCGCCTGGTGAATGGCATCAATGTAAGTTACACTCATGGTCGGGGTGGTCAGTATCCGGGGTTCCAGGCGGTGGCGCGCCAGTCTTCGGTGGAGGGGTCGGGGGCGGATTCGCGCTGTGCCTGTGCCACCAGGCGTTGCACTTCATCGCGGCATTCATCATCCCATGTGGCGGCTTCCTCTTCTGTCAGCCAGCCGGCTTCCAGCATCTGGCGGCGGGCCACGGCCAGCGGGTCGCGGTCGGCATAGGCCTGTTTCAGCTCGGCGGGGATGTAGGCGGCATCATCGTGCTCGCCGTGGCCGCACATGCGCAGCGTGTTGGCCACCACCCACTGCGGGCCTTTCCCGGCGCGGGCTGCGGCAATGGCGCGCTGCATGGTCTGCAAGGTTTCCATGAAATCGGTGCCATCGCATTCGTGGCAGGCGAGTCCGTAGCCCCACCCGCGGTCCATGAGGCTGGCGGCGAATTCCTGGCTGTTGGGGGTGGAGTAGGCAAACTGGTTGTTGGTTACCACGATGACTACGGGCAGCTTTTCCACGGCAATGAGGTTCACGGCTTCATGCGTGGCGCCCACGGAGGTGGTGCCATCGCCGATGCAGGCCACGCCGACCCGCCCGGTTTCGCCCTTGAAGCGTTTGGCCAGCATCATGCCTGCCACCACGGAGACCATGGCGCCCAGGTGCGAAATGGGTACCGGGTTGCCGTGTTCCGGGTAACCCCAGTGCACGTTGCTGTCTCGCCCACGCATGCGCCCGCTTGCGCTGCCCAGATAGGATTGAGCGCTGTCCAGCACGCTGTCTCCCCAGGCGCAGCGGCCTGCCTGCTCACGGATGAAAGGGTTGTACACATCTTCCCCGCGCTTCAGAAACACGGCTTCGCACGCGCCGATGGCTTCGTGTCCGCGCCCCAGGAATACGCCGCCGAAGATTTTGCCGGCTTTGTAGAGGGCGGATATCTTGGTGTCAAACGCCCGCGCCATGACCATGGCGTGGTAGGCGCGGCGGGCCGCTTCCTGCAGGTCGATTCCGTTCACTCGTCCATTCTACTTTGTATCGGGCATGAAATCAAGCGGAAACGAAAAGGTAAAGGGAAAAATCGGCTCAGCCTCCGCCCCATGGCGCAAACAGAACCAGCCCCGGAGACGTTCCGCCTCCGGGGCTGGTGTATGATTGGTTCATCCTGTGCCTTATTTGCGGCGGCGGCGCATCGCAAGACCGCAGAGAGCCAGCAGGCTCAGCGTGGCGGTGGTGGGCTAAGGGATAGCCTTAGTCACGAAGGTGGCATTAGGAGCGTGCGTTGTCTGATCAGTTTTAATGTCGAGTGTCTCACCACTCAGGTACTGCAACCCACCTTTTGACCCCGTAGTGCTTTATATAACACTACTTTACGATAGGAACTTCATCAAAACTTGCCCCACCAAAGGGGTCACTGCATGTCCATGGTAATGGCATATCTGAATGATACATGCTGGCTCGCATCAGCACTCCGGAAAAGGAAAAATAAAAATCGATTATTTCCGGATTCTCATGGATGCTCTCATCATAATTCGCTTGGGAATACGAATATATTACCGTATTATTCTCTGTACGAACGATGGAATCAGGTCCTCCGCAATTCCCCTTCACAGTCCATGCTGTCGTTTTCCCGACTTCAACATCCGCATAGCAATTTCTGATGTTTTCCCAACTCACACAGCTGTTTACTGAGAATACGAACAAACAGCATAACAAAATATTACACAACCTGCTCATCTGTAACGAGAATATCACCTTATTTCGAGCTGCGCAAGCCTTTTCTGTAAACCGAAAGATTCAAATGAGACAGTCAGCGAACGCGGCTTGACTTCTACTCAATGGAGTGTCTATAATACAGATACGAAACGTATCCGGTACAGCAGCGTTCCCACATCCGACATCACCGCCGAAGCGGTGACTGTGGATGGATTTGCAGTTTCGCAGAAGGATTTTTCCGGCATCGTGACCACCGCCACGCGCCGCTATACTGCCGCGGGCATGGAACTGGCTCACACCGATGGCCGCGGAACACCTACGGCGAACAGGAGACGGATTCTCCGCTGGCAGGTGACTTCCCGTACATCGGGAGAGAATCTCACAAACGCAACACGTTTGTCTCTAAATTGCCTCAATGTAGAGCGTTGTGGCGTTTTTTAACGTAATTTGATGACATAGCGCCCCATGGTCATGCCGATGGCATCAGCGGCGGGAATCGTCTTGCGGGCATGGTCTGCCCCCCAGGAGTCGGTGTAGATGATGGTCTTTTCCTTGAGGTTGTAGCCAATGATGAGGCGAGCGTGGCCGCCGCGGCTCTGGGGCAGGGGGATTTCTTCGGGGTAGATGCCTACCGTGACGAGCCAGATGACGGGGGAACCACTGTCGATATGCTTCTTGATATCCTTCATCCATTTGCTGATCTGGCTGTTTTTGCCGGCGCGCGCCTGGCGGAGCAGTTTTGCATCGGCGGTTTCAAATAAGTTACTGTTGATGGTCATCGTGGGCTTATCCTCACGCTTGGCCAGCTTGTTGTATGGTTCGAGGATGGATTTGTATGTCGTTACAAAGTCCTCGAGGATGATGAATTTAGTGCGGAATTTCTTGCAGACATTTTCCATGGCCATTTCCATGCCGCGGGAGGTGGTACCGCCGCCTGCTCCGCTGTCGCAGAGGTCGGCCAGGGTGTGCTGGTCTACCTTATCCATGCCGTAAAACGCAAAGATGCGAGCCAGCGTGGCGGGCATGCAGTAGCCTTTCTGTCCCTGGTCAACCATGGGGACACCCTTGAGCCAGACGGTGCCGTCTTCTTCTGTGGTGATGCTGCTGCGCAGTTCGCTTTTGGTGATGCTGTCGCTTGCGCCGCCACCACCCAGAACCTTGGCGTTGGGGGCCATGTTCAGGCGGATGAATTCACCCTGGAAGTTCTTTTTCTTGCCACTGGAATTGGCTTCGAGGCGGATGATGCCGTTTTCCCACTTCCATTCCCAGCTTTTGAGCTTGACGGCAGTATCGCGTTTGCCGCTGCGAAGTTTGGCTTTGACTCCTGTGTAGGTTTCAATAGAGGCTTTGGCTTCGTTCAGAATGGTGTTGAAGGCTTCAGCGTCGATGACACCGTCGTCACCCTTGTTGTAGAGCATGGCCTGCAGGGAAACAGGTTTGTTATTGTTGACGGTGATGATGACTTCGCCTGTGGTGAGCCCGCCGAGCGCGAGGCTGCTGGTACGCACGTGTTCGGCATCAGGCTGGCTGTAACTGGCCCCCTGAAGCGAGGCGGTGGCGGGCTGGTTCCAGAAATCCCCGGATTTGCAACTTTCAGAAATATCCAGACCAAATGCGCTGGAGCACATGACCAACAGGCAGGTCAGGAATCGGGAGGTGCGGTGTATCATAATGGTTATTGAGGTGAGTTGTTGTCGGTGCCCAGCAGGCCCTTGATGCCGCCGCGGAACTGGCGGTAGTAGTCCTGCTTGTCCATGATGGTGGGCTGTCGGGTCTTGTTGCGGCGTGTTTCGATGTAGCCGCTTTCAGTGGCGGTGGTGTAGGGCTCGTAATCTGTGAGGCTGAAGCTTTCGCTGCGGTCGTTGCGGGTGAGGCCTTCCAGGTGTGAGCGGTTGGCGTGGCTGGCGTCGGCAAAGCGCTGGTTGTGGCTGATGCCATGGCTCTCATTCATGAAATCCGGCCGCAGGTCGGTGGAATACATGGAGTTAGTGGTTTTGGAAATACCGTCTTTGCCTGTGTTGAATCGTTTGGAAGCCCCGGAAAAACCATCGTCCCGCAAATCGAGGCGGTTGCCTGTGTCAAATCGCCCGGTTGAGAAGGTTTTGTTGATTTTGCGGGCTTCGTCCAGTTCTCGCTGAAAGGGACTTACTCTGGAGGAGGTGGTCATGGGTACACCATCTTTGGTTTTCTGTTCCGAAAAAGCAGCATCGAAACGCTTTTCAAAGGTGGTCATGAGGTCTTTTTCGCCTCCTTGCTCATCATCCTTCACTTCATTTCCCTGTGCATCGTATACTGTGCGCACCGGGGTACAGGCTGCCAGCCCCAGAAGCATGAAAACAGGTAGTATGATGTGAGGACGCATGGAGAAGAAGTCAGCTTTCCTCCTGGCTCTGCACCTGTTCCGGGGTCACTTTATAGGTGGCGCCACAGCGCGGACAGGAAATTTCCAGGAATCCCTGCTCCGAGAGCAGGTCGGCGAAGTCATGTTTCATGGCGCGCACGACGGGCAGAATCTTTTCCACTGTGCAGCCGCACTGGAATTTGAACTTACGGGTTTCCAGAAGCTTAGTCTGTTCAGTTTCCGAGATTGCACGCACGTCATCCGCCGTGAGTTCCTGCAGCCAGTCGTGGTCGGCGTCCGGCTGGGCGGTGATGAGGGCGAACTTATCTTCGCCCAGGTCGAATGCGCGGGACTGGCGCTGCTCGCTCTGGCGGTAGAAGTCCTGCACCCACTCCTCCACCGGGCCCTGTGGCAGGGTGATGACAGAGGTCTGCGGTTCCTTGTTGGGCAACAGGTTCTGGGCAAAGAGCATGTTCTTGTCTGTCTCGCGCACGCCTTCGCGGAAGGCGCGGCCCACCACATCCTCTGTCAGCGAGGAGCCGGAAATGAAGTAGTTGGCCAGGCGGGGAGTGCATACATTGAAGGTCCAGGCGTGGTATTCCTGCCAGGGGCGCGAGACCAGGTGCAGCGTAAAATACGCCAGCAGCTTCTTGAGCACGGTGTCCTCTGTTTCCTCATTGCGCAGACCGTGCTGCATGAGGTGCAGATAGTAATCCACAAACATGGGCGAAAAATCTGCCCGCAGCAGCAAGCAATTGCGCCCGCGCACAAAGATGGATTCTACCTTCGTGAATTCCTCAACCGGTTTCTGTTCTGCTTCAGTCATGGTGGTGCTAGGTTTATTCTATGCTATACGCATTGACAGTTCAAGCGTAAAGATATGTTCAAGATTTTGAATGTGTAGAATTCCGCTCGCTGCGCTCCTCATTGATGATGGCCGGAAGTTTTGGTGCTGGCGGTCAACATGGCAACGAACTCGCGGGATTCGTCAATGAGAGCCTGAAGTCTGCTTTGTTTCATGATGTCGGTATTCACCAGGAGTTGCAACCAGTAAAGGGTCTCATCGGCTTCACCATGCGAACAGAAAACTGCATGGTTCTTTCGTACATTTCTTCTCTGTTCATAGAAGGTATTTTATCTGGTGAGCGAAGCGAACGGAATTTAATACATTCAAGATTCAAAATCCAAAATTCTACATTCAACCTTCGATTCCGCTCCGGCGGAGCAGGGCGGTGGTATCCGGGTCGCGGTGCATGAAATCGCGGTAGAGCTCGGCGGCGGGGCGACTGTTGCCCTGCGAGAGGATGCAGCGGCGGAAATCCCGGCCGGTGGCGGGGTTGAAGATACCCTCTTGCGCAAAGCGGGAGAAGGCATCGGCATCCAGCACCTCGGCCCACTTGTAGGAATAGTAACCGCTTTCGTAGCCGCCGTCGAAAATGTGGGAGAAGGCGCGCAGCACGCTGTTGCCCTGCTCGGTGGTGGGCACGCGGTAATCGGCCAGGATTTCGCGGTCCACTTCCTCCACATCGCGGCCCAGGTAGGCAGCGGTGTTGGTGTGCAATTCCAGGTCAATCTTGCCGAAGCAGAGCTGGCGCATGAAGAAGGTGGCGGAGCCGTAGTTGCGGGCGGCCAGCATCTTATCCATCAGCTCGCGGGGCATCAGCTCGCCGCTCTGCCAGTGGCGGGCATAGCGGGCAATGGCCTCGGGCTCCCAGGTCCAGTTCTCGTTAATCTGGCTGGGCAGTTCCACGAAGTCCCAGGCTACATTGCAGCCACCGAGGGAGCGCACCTCCACATTGCTGAGCACCTGGTGCATCAGGTGGCCGAATTCGTGGAACACGGTTTCCACCTCGTAATGGCTGAGCAGGGCGGGCTTATCACCCACCGGGCGGCTCATGTTGCCGCACATCAGTGCCAGATGCGGCACGCGCGGCTGTCCGTTCATGGGGGGCAGACCGGTGGAAAGTGCGTCCATCCAGGCGCCGGCGCGCTTCACATCGCGCGGATACCAGTCGGCGTAGAATGAGCCGAGGTGCTCGCCGCTTTCCTCATCGTGCACCTCGTAGAAAAGTACCTCAGGGTGCCAGACCTCCACGGCGCCGGCGGGTACTTCTTCGCCGGGCTGGATGCAGGCGGTCTCCCGGCGGGTGAAGCGGATGCCGTAGAGCCCGGCGTAGATGGAGAACATGCCGTCCAGCACGTTCTGCATGGCGTAGTAGGGACGCAGTTCCTCCGTGTCGAAATCGTAGAGCGCCTTGCGGCGTTTTTCGCTCCAGTAGCCGATGCTCCAGGGCTCCATGACGGGAATGGCGGAGCCGGTCTGCTCTTCGGCAAAGCGGCGGATGGCTTCCTGTTCTTCCAGGAAGGCGGGGCGCACCTGTTCGTGCAGTTTGTTGATGAAATTCAGCGCATTCTGGCCGCTGCCGGCCATGCGGCGGCTGGTCACATAGTCGGAGTAGCGTTCGTAGCCCAGCAGGGCGGCTTTTTCGGCGCGCAGGGTGAGAATCTTGTCGATGAGCGGGGCGTTGTCGCAGTCTCCCGTGCCTTTGCTCTGCATGCCGCGCCACACGCGCTCGCGCAGGACGGCGTTTTCGGCAAAGGTCAGCACTGGCTGGATGCTGGTGAATTGCAGGCTGAAGCGCCAGGCGGGTGTTTCTTCGCTACCGTGGCCTTTCGACAGGGCATCCTGACGGGCAGCTTCGCGGGCAGATTCCGGAAGGCCTGCCAGCTCGTCCTCATTGCTGGTCACGTATTCCCATGCGTTGGTGGAATCGAGCACGTGTTCGCCGAATTGCTGGGAAAGCTGGGCCAGCTCGGTGGAAAGCTCAGCATAGCGGGCTTTCTTGTCCTCCGGCAGGTCGGCGCCGCTTTCGCGGAAATCGGCCAGGGTTTCGGCGATGAAGCGCTGCTTTACAGGAGAGAGTTCCTGTACCCAGGGTTGGGCGGCAGCGTTCTTGAGCACGGTGTAGAGCTGCGGGTTGAGCGTCACACTGCTGGAATAGATGACCACCTCGGGCATGAGTTCGTTGATGACCTCGCGCAGTTCGGG
>JAFZGH010000163.1 GCA_017555465.1 Akkermansia sp.
AAAACAAGTTCTAACCGCAGCATGGCCACCAGTCTGGTGCGCAAGGCAGGCGTGCGCATGACCCAGCAGCGCCGCGCCGTGCTGGAAACCATTCTCAGCTCGCACGACCACCCGACAGCAGCCATCATCTATGAGCGCACGAAACACCACATGCCCGGCATTTCGCTTGCCACAGTGTATAACTGTCTGGAAACCATGGCAGAAGCAGGCATCATCAACCATCTGAATTTCGACAACGGCCCCTCCCGGTTCTGCCCGAATCTGGAGCCGCATGTTCACCTGCTGGACGACACGAACAACCGGGTGCTGGATGTGCAGCTCAAGCCCGGGCTCTGCCCGGAAGATGTGTTTGATTTGCCGGAAGGTACGTGCGTGACACGCATGGACGCTTGCCTCCACGGCAATATTCCTGTATAATGCCCGCCGCAATGAGCCTGGTCATTAAAAATCTGCATGCGCGCGTCAAGGACGGCGCTCCTATTCTCAACGGCATCAACCTGGAAATCCCCAAGGGCGAGGTACACGCCATCATGGGTCCCAACGGTTCCGGCAAGTCCACCCTCTCAAAAGTCCTCTGCGGCCACCCGGATTATGAGGTAACTGCCGGCACTGCAGAGCTGGACGGGCAGGATTTGTTTGCCATGAGCGTGGATGAACGCAGCCGCGCCGGGCTTTTCCTGGCATTCCAGTACCCGGTGGAGGTTCCGGGCGTGACCAATGCCAACTTCATGCGTGCCGCGCTGCAGGCCCGCCTGCCCAAGGGCGAGGAAATCGACGCCGTGTCTTTCTACAAAGACCTGCGCGGCAAAATGAAGCAGCTGGGCATGGACCCGAAATTCACCTCCCGTGCCGTGAATGAGGGTTTCTCCGGGGGCGAGAAGAAGCGCAACGACATTCTGCAGATGATGATGCTCAACCCCAGCTACGCTATTCTGGACGAAACGGACAGCGGGCTGGATGTGGATGCCCTGCGTATTGTTTCCGAAGGCGTGAATGCCATGCGCGCCCCCTTCCGCAGCTTTCTGGTCATTACGCACTACAAGCGCCTGCTTGATTACATCCGCCCGGATGTGGTACACGTGCTCTACAAGGGGCAGATTGTGCGCACAGCCGGCTTCGAGCTCGTGGAGCAGATTGAGGAACGCGGCTTTGATTTCCTGAAGAACGAGGAGGCCTGAGATGGACGAATCTGCGTTCCAGATGGACACCCGCGGGGCGTTCTCCATGCCGGAGAACCACAAGTTTGATGCCGGTTACGGCCTCACTGAGGAGACCATCGACTACATCTGCGATGCCAAGGGGGAACCGGACTGGCTGCGCCAGTTCCGCAAGGATGCCCTGCGTAAATTCAACGAAATGCCCATGCCCACCCACTGGGCGCCGGAGGGCATCAAAAATGTAGATTTCGAGAATTTCCGTTACTACCTCTCGCACGGCGCTACCCCCAGCCGCAGCTGGGATGAAGTGCCGGATGACATGAAGCGCACCTTCGAGCGCCTTGGCGTGCCGGAGCAGGAACGCGCCTTCCTGGCGGGAGTGGATGCCCAGTACGACTCCGAAACCGCGTACACCAATATGCGCGAAGAGCTCACCAAACAGGGTGTCATCTTCGTAAACTCCACAGAAGGGCTCAAGGAATACGAGCACATCTTCCGCCCCTGGTTCGGCAAGGTCATTCCCGTGGGCGACAACAAATTCTCTGCCCTGAACCATGCCGCATTCTCCGGCGGTTCCTTCATCTACGTACCCAAGGGAGTAAAGCTCACCCAGCCGCTGCAGGCCTATTTCCGCATCAATTCCGAAAGCATGGGTCAGTTTGAACGCACCCTCATCATTGCCGATGAAGGCGCAGAACTCATGTACATGGAGGGCTGCACCGCCCCGCAGTACGACAGCGCCACCCTGCACTCCGGCGTGGTGGAACTGGTGGCACTCAAGGGGGCGAAAATCCAGTACGTGACCGTGCAGAACTGGTCCACCAATGTGTACAACCTCGTCATCCAGCGAGGCCTCGCCATGGAGGATGCGGAAATCCGCTGGATTGACTGCAACCTGGGCTCCGGGCTCACCATGAAGTACCCCGCCGTGGTGCTGCAAGGCCGCCGCGCCCGCGGTGAGGTGGTCAGCATCTCTCTGGCGCATAGCGGCCAGCTGCAGGACACCGGTGCGCGCATGATTCATGCTGCGCCGGAAACCACCTCGAACATTGTGGCCAAGTCCATCTCCATCGGCGAGGGGCGCGCCAGCTACCGAGGAGAAGTGAAGGTGCTCAAGGGAATGAAGGGTTGCAAGAATAACACCGAATGCGATGCCCTGCTCATCAACCCCGCAAGCCGCACAGATACCTACCCGGCTATCACCGTGAACGGCAACGCCAGCGCGGTGCAGCATGAGGCTTCCGTCTCCCAGGTGGATGAGGAAATGCTCTTCTACCTGCAGCAGCGCGGCCTCACCCGTGCCCAGGCCATGAGCCTGGCGGTGAACGGCTTTATCAACGACCTCGTCAAGGAATTCCCCATGGAATACTCCGTGGAGCTCCGCCGCCTGATTGACCTTGAGATGGAAGATTCCATCGGCTAACCCTCCAGCACTGCACAATACCATGGATTTTCCCGAAAGCATGAGCATCGAAGAAGCCTTTGCCAAAGCCGAAGCAGAGGCGAAGCTGGCCGCCGCCCTCAAGGAAAGCGAAGAGCGCTTTGCCAAAGCAGAGATTCCCAACCGGCTGAACGAAGACTGGCGCTTCGG
>JAFZGH010000019.1 GCA_017555465.1 Akkermansia sp.
CAGCTCCGGGCGGTTTTCCTTGAGCCAGATAAGCTTGTAGATGGTATTGAAGGCAAACTCACCCACACCGGAAATCTTATTGAGCATGGCCTGGGGCATATACTCCGCCACGCGCTTCATCACTTCTGCCGTGCGCGGGCACTTCCAGGAAATCACCGGGTAAAGCAACTCACCGGCTTCGTTCACCAGCGCGCCGTCCACACCAAAGGTGGTGATGGTCACACCTTTCACCTGCGCGGCATCAATCTGCGGCAGGATTTCCCGGGCACAGGTGGACAGCTGGTTCAGGATGCGGTCGGCGTTCCACACGTGGAAATCCGGGTTTTCTGCCCCGGCATCGGTGGAGTTAGGCTGGCTGGATTTGGCTACCAGCTGCCCCTTGTCATCAACGAGAATGGCGCGTACATTGGTCGCGCCGCAATCTAAGCAAAGTACGTATGCCATATCAGGGAAAAAGCAGGCAAGCTGCCGGAGTCACCCCCGGCAGCTTGCCATGGTAAATCAGATTAATACTTACCGTAGATGGGGCCGAAGTTGGCGCAGGCGCGGAAGTCTGCGCTTTCGGGGCAGGCAGTACCGAAGAGATCCCATGCAGCCGGGCGGTATACCTTATCCTCGGGCACGTTGTGGGCGTACACGGGGATACGCAGCATGGAAGCCAGCGTGATGATATCGGCACCGATGTGGCCGTAGGTCCAGGCACCGTGGTTGGCGCCCATGTTGGCCATGACGGTGTACACATCCTTGAAGCCACCCTTGCCGGTAAGGCGGGGAGCAAACCAGGTGGTGGGCCAACCCGGGTCGGTGCGCTGGTCGAGCTTGTCGTTCACATCCTGCGGCAGGTCGCAGGTCCAGCCTTCCACGATGGTAAGCACGGGGCCCTGGCCCTTCACGAGGTTCATGCGGATCATCGTTACCGGCACATTGCCCTTGGACACGAAGTGGAGGGAGTAGCCGCCGCCGCGGAAGTATTCGCGGTTGGCCGGGCACCACTCGGAAGCCCCCATCATGGCCTCGATGTCGGCCTGGGTGGTCTCGCCGGTCTTCTTCATGATGGGGGTACCATCTTCAGCGGTGGAGTGCATGTTGCCGTCCAGAGCGGTGGAACCGGAGTTGATGAGGTGCATGATGCCGTCCTTGGCCAGACCTTCCATGGTGTAGCCGGTCACGCGCTTCACAGCGGCGGGGCTCCAGTAGGTGCGGATGTCGGAGAAGCAGGCAGCTCGGCCCGTCAGCTGGTGCAGCAGAAGCATGCACACGCCGTTCATGGCATCGTTTTCCGTGGCGAAGGGAATAGCCTCACGCGGGCCGTTCCAGTCGAAGGTGCTGTTGAGCAGGGATTCGGCCATATCGCCGTTGGGGTAGAAGTCCGTCCAGTGGCGCTGCCCCTGGAAGCCACCGCAGATGGCATTGAAGCCCAGGCCCTCTTCCTCGCGGTCGATGGTCTTGAGGTAGGGGTTGCCGTGCATCATGTCGCGGAAGATGATGGTCATGAGGATGGACTCGCGCAGGGTGCGCTCCTTCTCCTCGGGGGAGAGGATGAGGTCGGGGCGGTTGCGGTCCGGGCCAATCTTCACATACTTCTTGGCCCACTCCATGGCCAGGTCGAACTCGGCCTTGTCGTAGATGCCCAGCTCCATGCGGCGGCGCACTTCGGTCATGTCGACAGCCTGCACACGCATGCCCATGTAGCTTTCCCAGAAGGACTGGTCAACGATGGAACCAGCGATACCCATGGAGCAGCCACCGATGGAGAGGTAGCCCTTGCCACGCAGGGTAGCCACGGTCAGACCAGCGCGGGCGAAGCGCAGAATCTTCTCTGCCACGTCCTCGGGGATGGAGGTATCGTCAGCGTCCTGCACGTCGTGGCCGTAGATGGAGAAGGCAGGGATGCCTTTCTGGGCATAGCCGGCCAGGGCAGCGGCCAGGTACACAGCGCCGGGGCGCTCGGTGCCGTTGAAGCCCCAGATAGCCTTGGGGGTGGTGGCATCGGTCTCAAAGGTTTCGGTGATGTAGCACCAGCAGGGAGTCACAATCAGGGAGCAGCCCACGTTGTTCTCAGCGAACTTCTGGTTGCAGGCGGCGGCCTCGGCCGGGCCACCGATGGTGGTGTCGGCGATGATGCACTTCACGGGCTGGCCGTTGGCGTGGGTCACATTGGCCTCGATGAGGGCAGCGGCGGCCTTGGCCATGTTCATGGTCTGATCCTCCAGGGATTCACGAACGCCGAGGCGGCGGCCGTCAATCGTGGGGCGGATACCGATAGTGGGTAATGTATCGTACTTCATATACGTTTGGTTTGGGTTAAATGGTTATTACTTATCAGAGGAGGTGGTGGGCTTGCGGAAGATGAGGCTGTACAGCAGCACCACCGCAAAGCAGATGGCGGGAACGATGAAGGAGGCACGCACCGCAGCGTGGGAAGTGCCCAGGTTCGTATCCCAGGTGTTGTCCATACCGGCGGTCAGGCACAGCCAGGCGGACTCTGCATCGCCGATGATGCCGGCCATCCACGGCGTGATGAGAGCACCGCCCAGAATGGCCATGATGAGGCCGGCAGCACCCAGCTTCACATCGCGCTGGTTCAGGCCACCCAGGGCAATGCCGTAGATGGTCGGGAACATGAGGCTCATGCAGCCGGACATGGCGATGAGGCAGAGCACGTTGGCAGAGAAATCAAGCCCGCCGATGGTGAAGAGCACAGTGCTGGGCAGGTAGATGGTACCGGCGCAGGTTGCAATAGCACCGATGGCGAAGAGGCTCATCATGCTGGCGGGGTTGAACTTCTTCATGTAATAGGTAGCCACCCAGCGGCAGACGATGAAGAGGATGATGGAAATCAGGTAATACGTGGCAGCTGTGGCGGGGGTCACACCCAGTTCCTTGCAGCAGTACACGTTCAGGTAGGTCCAGGCGGCAATCTGCACGCCCACGTAGAAGAACTGGGCAATCACGCCGCACCAGTAGCGGGGCTGGCTGAGCAGGGAGAACAGCATGGAGCGGTAATCACCCACCAGGAAGAGGTAGGCAATGGGGCCCAGCGTGCCGCAGAGCACCCAGGTCACCTTGTCCATATCCGGGAAGAGGAAGTACAGCACCGTGAGCGGCACCACAGCGAAAAGCGCAGCAATGAACACGCGCAGGCCGCTGCCATTGCCCTGCACAGATTCAGAAGAAGCCTCCTGCGTATCCTTGGTGCGCAGGAAGAACAGCCAGATGAGGAACGCAATGGCGCAAAGCCCCACATAGGGAGCGCAGACCCAGAACAGCTCGCTGTGCACGATTTCCTTGAGCTGTTCGGCAGGCATAGCGGCGCGCTCGTCTGCCGTGGCGGGGTTCAGGTTGCTCAGAATCAGCTGCTGAGCCAGGAAAATACCGGCAATGGAACCCACCGGGTTGAAAGCCTGCGCAAAGTTCAGGCGGCGCACAGCTGTCTTCTCCGGCCCCAAGGAAATTACATAGGGGTTGCAGGTGGTCTCAAGCACAGAGCAGCCGCAGGCCACCACAAAGATGGCGATGAAATAAATCTCAAAGCTCTGGTTCACGCAGGCGGGGATATAGCAGAGCGCACCGATGATATACACACCCAGGCCAATCAGCACGCCCTTCTTGTAGGAAAACTCCTCAATAAGAATGGAGGCAAAGATGGCCAGCACAGCGTAGGCACCGTAGAATGCCACCTGCACCAGGGCTGCCTTTTCCTGCGGAATCGTAAAGATATTCTTGAATGCGGGAACGAGGTTATCCGTCATATTGTTCAGCAAGCCCCACAAGGCGAAGCAGCTGACCAGCATAAAGAAAATGGCGCGATACTTGCGCGGCACCACCGGAGTCAAATCCTTTTGAGCTTTGGTATCCATGCGCGTCATTCTACCATAATCTCACCGCAGGTCAATCAGCAAAAATGAATGTACTTGAATTTTGCAGCTTTTTGGCACATGCCAAATTGTAATTTGTCGGCGAGCGACCTGTCACGGCGTAGCTTTAGCGAAGACGGAAGCGAGCGGAATTCTTAGCCCACGGTAGTGGGCGTAAGAGGTTAGACAGGGGTGGAGCGACGGAGTCGCGGAACCCCTGGTCAAACAAAAAAATGACCAGAACCCCGAACACAGTGAGCAATCGTGTGTTTTGTCATACTAAAACGCGAGATTTTGAATATTACAGTTCCCCTCCCACCGGAATCGTAAATTCAGGTGGTTTTCTATCAAGGGTGTGATTTTCATTCAGCCAGCAGG
>JAFZGH010000164.1 GCA_017555465.1 Akkermansia sp.
CATTCACCCGCAGTACCGCGACAACGCAGAGTGGAAGGCTTATGCTGAAAAGCGCTTTAGCGGCGGTGCTCAGGGGGCGATTACTTCTGCCCAGCGCCACGCTACCATGATTACCCGCGTGGATGAGGCCATGGGCGACCTGATGCAGCTGCTCAAGGACCTCGACATCGATAAGAACACCTTTGTGGTGTTCACCAGCGACAATGGGCCGCACAATGAACCCGGCGCCGTCTGGGGCTTCAAGGACCACCCGGCACTGGCACAGAATCCGGCGTTCTTCCGCAGCTACGGGCCGATGGACGGCATCAAGCGCGACCTGTGGGAAGGCGGCCTGCGTGTCCCCTGCCTGGTGTATGCCCCCGGTTACATTAAGCAGAACCACAACAGCGATTTCCCGAGCCAGTTCCACGACTGGATGGCCACCTTTGCTGACCTGGCCGGCATGCCCAAGCCCATGCGCTGCGACGGTGTCTCGCTGCTGCCCACGCTGCAAGGGAATGATGCCGCCCAGCAGGATGGTGTGGTGTATTCCGAATACTCCTTTGGCGGCGGCATGGCCCAGTACCAGGACTATGCGGAGAACAAGCGGGGCCGTGGCCGTGGAGAGCAGCAGGCCATCATGTTCCGCGCAGAGGATGGCCGCTATCTGAAAGCTATCCGCACCAATATGAAGAGCGCCGAGGATGATTTCGAGGTGTACGATGTGGCGGCGGATACCCACGAAACAACCAACATTGCCGACCAGTTCCCCGGTATTCAGGAGAAATTGAAGGCTGCTGTGCTGCACACCCGCCGCGCCTACGACTATACCCGCGACCCGCAGGCCGGCCGCCGCAACAACGGCTGCGGTGGTTTCCGCCACTACGATATGGCTCTGGTTCCTGCCGATTCTCCTGCCGCCACGCAGCCTGGCCTGGTCATGCGCCAGCTGAGCGCCACCTGCCCCTGGGTGCCGGAGTTTGATACGCTGCCCGGCGCGGCAACTGCCGCTTCCGGCACCGTGGCAGACCCCGCCGCCGTGGAACTGCCCGCCGGCAGCATCACGGAGTTCAAGGGTTACATAGAGGTGCCCGATAATGGCCACCACTGGCATTTTTACCTGACCCTCAGCGATGTGCCCGGCACCCGGGCCTACATCAAAATGCATGATTTCCAGCTCGTGGATGCCGATTTCAACTACATCCCCGGCAGCACCGTCAACGAATCCGCCGCCATCAACACCGATGAGGCCATTGCCGACAAGACCGGCTGGAAAGGCATTCCGCTCAAGGCTGGCAAGCACGCCGTCACCATTACGGTAGTGCAGGGCTCCTCGGCCCCCGGCAAGCTGAAGCTGGAGTGGAACCGCGGCCCGCAGGGCGGCATCCAGACCCCGGTCGCGCCGGTTCCGGCAGAAGCGTATAGCAATTAAAGAGTGATTAGTTGGGCGCGCCGGTGTTCTGCCGGGCTCTTCTGTAAAAGTTCCGGCCTGGCAAACCCGCATGGTTTGCCAGGCCGAAGTTTTTTTCTCCCGAATTTTTAAAATGCTTGTTGGCGTATGCACGGCCAGCTCCGCTTTTCAGGTAGCGCTCATAGGCGTACGCCTTTTCTTTACTACGGAATGCGATGGCAGTTTCGATGTACCAGGGAGCAAATATGGCGGTGTGCGGTACTTTTCCTGCATTGTGGCGTTCCAGCCGTTCTGCGAGATTTTGTGTGACTCCTGTGTAGTGGTGTTGGCCTGTGGCGGCATCTCGCAGGATGTAGACATAATAAAAAGTACTGTTGGGCATGGCGTAATGAGGCTTTTGTGATGAGCGTCGCGGGAATACCCGCCGCCGCACCTACGGTGCTTTGGCGTGGCAGCCTCCCTTTTTCTGAGGCTCCGCCCCAGAAAAAGTTCAGGCTTGGCAAACCATGCTGGCTTGCCAAGCCGAAGTTTTTTCTCCGAAAAAACGGAGGCTGGAGGCGAGGGGAATTGAACCCCTGTCCTGGACACTGTTGACGCAAGCATCTCCATGTTCAGACGCGGATTGCTGCTCTCGCCGGTGATCCGCTCCGCGTCAGCCTTTCACCATAGCCAGGAACCTGTGGATGTCATACCCGACGCGGTTCCCCCGCCGGATACCTGCCTACTGAGCTAGGCGCGTCATCCCTAGTAGGCGTCGGGAATCGGCGCAAGGCGCGTTATTTACGCAGCCATGGCGTATTCGTTCTTAGAATAGGCACTTAATCTTTTGAGCGGCTTTTAAGGAGGCCAGCCGATCAACCTCCACATGCAGCCGACGCCTCGAATGTTCAGTCGAAACCGGGACGCCCCCATGTTTTATTCTTCTCTGCAGGAATTAGTGGACAAAAAAACCGGTTTCGTTGAATCGAACCGGCATTTTTGATAACTCCTTATGAGAAACACGCCCGTGAGGATTCGAACCTCAAACCTTCTGATCCGTAGTCAGATGCTCTATCCAATTGAGCTACGGGCGCTTTTTCCTTTTCAGGAACCGCGCTGTGTTGCGGTGCGCACAATATACACGAGTAAGTGGCGCGAGTCAAGACAAAATTCTACATTTTTTGATTTTTCGACTATTTTTTCGCAATTTTGTGATTTTTCATAAAAAAAGGCTTGCAATGGAGCGCGCTCATCTGTATAATGCCGCCGTTCCCACTGTAAAGTGGTGAATCGGTAAATCCGACGGAGCGGTAGCTCAGTTTGGTTAGAGCGCAGCCCTGTCACGGCTGAGGTCGCGGGTTCGAGCCCCGTCCGCTTCGTTTAACAAAAAAAGACACACCTTCACGGTGTGTCTTTTTTTTGTTCCGTACGCGCCGGGTCTCGGGTCAAGCCCAACTCTCTTATCCAAGGCGGGACTCAAAGTCCGCGTAGCCGAAGCGTTTGGCGGTGGTGATGCTGCCGTCGTGCTGCAAGATGGTGATATCCGGGTGGGGAACGCCGTTGAAATGGGTTGTCTTGACGATGGTGTAGTGGCTCATGTCGTCAAGGATGATGGTGTCGTCTACCTGCAGCGGGTGGTCAAATGAATAATCGCCAATGACATCGCCCGCCAGGCAGGTGGGGGCGCCTAGGCGGTAAGTGTGGGCTTTTTCACCGGGCTCGCCCGCGGGGGTGTATGCCTCGCCGGGCAGTTGCACGGCGGGGGTGCCGGTGCCGGCGGGGTGCAGGGTGTAGACCTCCGGGCGGTAGGGCATTTCGAGCACGTCGGGCATGTGGGCGCTGGCGCTCACATCAAGGATGGCGTGCTGGTAGCCCAGTGAGTCAAAGACATCGAGCACGCGGGCACGGAGCACCCCGGTGTGGATAGCCCAGGCTTCGCCGGGTTCCAGGTAGACCTCTACGTGGTACATCTCGCGGATTTCGCGCAGGAGGTTGATGAGGGCAGGGCGGTCGTAGTCCGGTTTGGTAATCCAGTGGCCGCCGCCGAGGTTCAGGTAGCGTATCTGCGGGCTGGCCAGCAGGCTGCCGAATTGTTTTTCAAAGGCGCGGAAGGTATCGATGAGCTCCTGCGCCCCCTGCTCGCAGAGGGTGTGGAAGTGCAGGCCGGAGATACCGGTGAGGTCTGCGCCCTGCAGCTGGTCGGCCGGGATACCGAGGCGCGAGCCCGGCACGCAGGGGTCGTACAGGGCGGTGTGGCCGGTGGAGAAACAGGGGTTGATGCGCAGCCCCAGCTGCAGCTGGCCGCTCTGCACGCGCGGGTGGGCGAGGCAGAGCCCGCGCCAGCGCTGCCACTGGGGTACGCTGTTGAAATCGATATGGTGGGCAAACTCCAGCAGTTCGGCGAGTTCGGCCTCCCGGTAGGCGGGGGAATAGACGGCTACATGACCGCCCAGATGCCGGGCTCCCAGCCGGGCTTCATACAGGCCGGAAGCACAGCAGCCTGCGGCGTATGGTTTGAGGACACCCAGCCCTGCTGTGGTGGAAAAGGCCTTGAGGGCTACCAGCATGTGCGCACCGGCAGCCTGGGCCACCTCTTGCAGCATGCGGGCGTTGCGCTCCAGCGCGGGGAGTGAAATCAGGAACTGAGCCACGGGAGGATGCTGCGTTATTTAACGGCGGCGGCGGTTGCGCACGCGCTGCTCTGCGGCTTGCTGGGCGGCCTTCTCAGCGGCAGCTTTTTCCTCTGCAGCCTTTTGGGCGGCCTGCTCGGCTGCCAGGCGTTCGGCTGCAGCTTTTTCAGCCTCGGCGGCTTCGGCGGCGGCCTTTTCTGCAGCAGCTTTCTCTTCCGCTGCCTTCTGTTCGGCGGCCTGCTGGTCGCCCTGCAGTTTCTGTGCCACGGCATTGATGGCAGGCACGAGCGCTTCGTAGCAGCGCTTGGTTTCGGCCTTTACCTCAAGCTTCGGGCTGCTGGCGTTCAGACTCTGGCAGATGCGGGCAGCCATGACCCAGGCGCCCATGGCTTCCTGCGGCTTGTCCATGGTGTTCTGCAGGTTGCCCAGGGAGGTCAGGAGCTTGGCGTATGCGATGGACATCTCGGAGGAAAGGCGCTTGAGGCGTTCGCCCAGCTCCTTGCCCTTGGTGTAGGTGGCGAGTGCTTCCTCGGGGTCGTCCAACGCGCGCTGGCAGTCTCCCAGGCAGCGGTAGGAATCAATCAGGTCGGTGGCGGCGCGGGAAAGGTTGGGCTCAACGTCGCCGGCGGGCAGTTCCTCACCCTCCTTGGGGGCAACGGCCTGGTACAGGGCTTCATCAATGACCAGGGCTGCCTCATAGCGCTGCAGCGCTTCGGCGGTCTTGTTCTGGTTCAGCAGGCAGAGACCGATGCCGTTCTGGCAGCTGCTGAGCATGCGCTGCACAGCGGGAGTGTTGCGGAGGCCTTCCGGCAGGCTTTCGGCTTCTGCGAGGGCGTTTTCAAACTCGCCCTGGGCCTTGGTGTAAGCGCCGAGGTCGCGTGTAGTGCTGGCAATCTGCAGCGCCAGGCGGGCGCGTTCTTCGCTGGGCTCACCCTTCTGCAGCTCGGCGTAGTATGTCTGCAGCATTTCCAGCATGTCCTTGACCGTGCTGTTGAGTTCCGGGAATAATTCCGGGCTGCTTACCTTCTGCCCCAGTATGTAAACAGCATGGTTGAAGAGCGCTTCGCGTGCCTCGGCCAGTTTATCAACCTGTGGTTCAGGAGCCGGTTCCGGGGCGGGCGCCGGTGCTTCAGCCGGTGCTTCGGTGGTGGTCTCGGCTTCTTTTTCTTCGCAGGAACTCAGGCACAGCATGCTAGCCATGCTCAGGAGGGCGGTGCAGCAGTGGCGGGTGTGGAAATAACGGAAAAACTTCATATAGTCCTCATTCTGCCTTCCCGCGCGCGCCGCGTCAAGCTCATTCTGTCGCATGAGCTTCAAAATCGAGCCCCCTGCCGGGCCCGCGGGCAGATAAAATCTATTTTTTTACATAAAATGCAACTTTTTGCTTGTCTTTTCACTTGCACATTGGCTAGAATGAGGAGCAACGAAACGCCATGAAACATTTCCATCTCTTCAAACGTATTGCCTTGGCCTGCGGCATGGCTGCAGCCGCAGCACTTGTCAGCTCCTGCACCACAACCAAGTCTGTTCCTGAGCGTGCAGATCAGTTCAGCGCAGCCAGCAATGTCACCATTTTCAGCTATAACGATGCATCTTCTCCGTCGAACCGCCTCTGCACCCCTGCTGGCCCCATGCCGGAGAATGCCTACCGCGCACTGAAGAGCTGGCTTGCCAATTCCACCATTAAGGATTTCACCTATGCCTATCCCCAGTACTACGTGGCAATGACCTCTCCTGAGGGTAAGCAGCGCGTGTGGGGTATCTGCACGGATGGTAAGGCTAACCTCGTGGGTGTGCTTATTCCCCGTGACGGTGTTGCTGCCTGGGATTTGCCTTTCATTGGTGCATACAAGATGTACGTGTGCGACACAAAGCAGCGTCGCGCTCTGTCTGATGCCATCATGACCTATCTTTCCGAGGCTGGCTATGATGCCACTCGACTGGAGGCCCGCAAGGCTGCTGGCCTGGTGGATGCCCGCTATCTGATGTCCAAGCCGGTAACGCTGGCTGATGAAGCCGCAGCCAAGGCTGCTGCTGAAGCCGCCCGCGCTGCAGAGGCCGCTGCCGCTGCTGCCGCCAAGGCCGCTGCTGGTGCGGATGAAGAAGGTGCCGCTGCCGCTGGCGATGAGGAAGCTGCAGACGAAGAGGGTACCGAAGAGGAAGAATCCTCTGATGAGGAAGAGGAGACCGAGGAAGAATCTTCTGATGAGGAAGAAGAGACCGAGGAGGAATCTTCTGATGAAGAAGAGGAAACCGAAGAGGAAGAAGAGTAAAGCCCCCGTTTCCTGCCCGATTTTCGACCACCCTGTTGCGTTGTCCGCAGCAGGGTGGTTTTGCGTCGGGGGGGGGCTTCCTTTCGGGGGAGGAGTCCCCGCTTTGATAAATGAAAA
>JAFZGH010000165.1 GCA_017555465.1 Akkermansia sp.
AGCACCCACCTGCGCCACACTCTCAGCCCCTGGCAGCAGGGCCGTGCTCAGCACAGCCCCGCAAACAATACCCACGTGATTAGTCATTTCCCGCCTTCTTGGAAACATTCTTCCTTTTCGTGCCCACCTCAGCAGTAGCCTTAACCACCTCAGCAGTAGCCTCAACCACCTCAGCAGTAGCCTCCTCTAGAAACACCGCATCCAGGTACTCAGGCTTGATAATCACACGCGGGCCAGCCGGCATCTTCACCACCAGCCCTCCGCCAATCACACCCTGCACCTGCACCTTCACCAGGCAATACTGTCCCGGCTTCGCGTCAAGAATATTCACTTCTCCACCTCCTTCACCTGAATAACACGATACGCACACTCCGTCCCGGTCGCCACATGCGCAGCCTTATGCCAGCGGCCCAGGGTGGGCGAAGAAAGCAGGTCGCAGACCTGACTCGCAGCCCCCTGCAACTGCTCCTGCGTAATGCGCTGCACCTGGCCGCAGCTGGTCAGCAGACCCGCAGCAGCCAGCGCGCCCACCACGGCACCGGCAATCAGCTTAGCCCAGGACTCCTTGATACCCCAACCAGTCAGCAGACCAGTCAGCCAGCTATGTGTCTCTGTTGTATTCTGTCTCATAAGAAAAAAATATCACTGCACTATAATTTCCAGTATCTTTGCACTCAAAGCCATCTGCGCGGCCGGGTAAGTCACAGACACCTTAGCCGTGCCACTCACACCATACAGCCACACCGAAAACGGCCCTCCTGACAACCCACGAACGGAATCGGCCGCATCGTAAAACTTCATGCCGCCCTTTCCTCCCTTCTTGCCTTTCTTGTACCATGCCTGCACCTGCTTAATCCACCCTCCATCTGCCCCCATGAGGTAAGCCGCACCAGGCACATCTTTGCCGTACCAACTCGTACTCAGAGAAACATCGCAGGTACTCACCGGCTGGAAAGCCCCTACATTCTGTAACTCGTTGAACGTAGTACCTTCAGGAATGCCGTACGTATCAGTCCAGCCATTCATCCCGACCTCAATACTGACGAAATCACCACGCAACAGAGAATCGGCAAACGGCCCGGAATTCTTAAGAAAGACGATACTGCTGCTGCCTGCATCAAACCGGATTTCCTCCTTTACCGCATCACGCCGCCAGATACGGCTCCCTACCTTCAGCCGGAGATACCCACCCCCGGCAGAAAAATCACGCGTGGCCAGCGCATACCGCGAAAGCATGCCCCCTAACCCTGAATCCAGCGCGAGCCGCAAGGCTGTGACGCGATGCTGACCAGCCGCCGGCCACAGCTGCACCACCTTACCGCCCTCCCCCTTCCTGCCACTCTTCACACCGTAGGAAATCAGCGCCAGCCCCACCATGCCCTCACGCGAGCCGTCCAGCGAAAAGTAAGCTCCGGCCCCATCCCTGGGCGTGCCGGTAAGCGCACCATGTCGAATCTTCAGAGCCATACCTTAATAAACCAGATACAAAGTGTGAGCCTCAATAACCTCCAGAGCATCGTAAGCCTCCTGGGTCATCACCTTAATATCAAACAAAGTTGTATTCGTCCGGATATAACCCTGCAGCAGAGTTTCAATCTCGCTCCGCGTATGGTAGAACTGGTGCAGAGTGGCTGCATCCAGCACATGCGCCGCCTCCTCATCCAGCGGATTATTGGTAAGCCGCACACCAGCCACCGTATCCCTGGTAGCCTTCTTCAGCACCAGCCCATCGTCTGGAGTCTGGTCGAATTGCTCCTTCTTCGCCATAACCCCAACAGCATTGCTGCCATTGGGAAGGTTGCCTACATTCCAGCCTGAAATACCCTTGGCCACCCAGTCAGCCTTCAACATCGTACGAAGCGCACCACCTGGCACAGTATTATTAAACAACTGCCCCGTAATGTCCTGGCCATACTCATTGCGCACACCATTAGAGGCCATACCAACCGGAATAATCCACGGCATGCCCATGCTCTGCGGCACACTTGTACCCACCTTCACCGTACCCCAGCTGAAGGCCTGCGCCGGTGCCACCTTCGAGCCCAGGGCCACCATGCGCCCGGCAGCATCGCGCCCGATGGGAATGCCGCCCTCAATAACCTCATCTGTGGAGTACATCACCGTGCCGCTGCACAAGGTTGTGGCCTGCGGCACCAGCATCTGGTTGTTGGCATTCACACCCACCGGCGCGCCTTGTTCAATCGGCATCTCAGTCCCCAGCTTAACCAGGCCGTCCACCGTAGCAGTAGCGGGCCGCTGAGCCTGCGCAGCATTACCAGCCAGGCACACCCAGCCAGCCTCATCAAACCACTCATACACCAGCACCTGCCCCGCGTGCGGGCTCAGGAAACCCAAGTACGGAGTACGCGGACTATACCAACCATCATCATAACGGCAAGCACAATCGCCAGTCCCCAGCATCGGGCTCCGCATATTCACAGCCGGACTCGTCACTGAAGTCTCGCCAATAGCCTCCAGACTATCTGCCAGGTAGAGCTCCAGCCCCGCACCAGGCGGCACCTCAAACGGCTCCACAAACTCCCAGCTCACCTCCTGACCATTCGTCCACGCCTCAGCCGTCACACTCCGGCTCAGCAAGCGCGTAGTAGCATTCCCCACCCGCAAGAAAGCCGCCAGATACACCGGCGTGGCGGAAGAATTCTTCACCGAAATCACCACCCCGCTCAGCAGAATACCATGCGGCACCACATCTGCACTCAGCCGAAAGGCGTCCCAGTTACCATCAACTCTAGGCTTCTCCTCCAGAACATTCAGCACCGCCGGTACATTCACATAATAAGTATGCCCACTGTTGCAAGTCTCTCCGCTGGTGGGAATCTCCTCCACGGAATCAACAAGATGCTTCACAATACGGTCACCATCCAGACCATCCTCACCAATCGCCTTGTGCGGCTGCTTCACGCCATTCAGCACCCAATAACCATCAGCCGAAATCGTGGGAATAAACTCACGCGGAGCATTAGCAATCAACTCCTTTGCGCTCTCCAGCACCGCCTCGGCGCCCTCCTTGGCAGTCTCAGCACCATCCTTGGCAGCCTCAGCATCATCCACCAGGTCATCAACACCATCCAGCTTATCCAGCGCCTCCTTGGCAGACTCCAAAGCATCCTTGGCATCCTTCCCTATACCCTTCACCCCCTCAGCCACACGCAGCGCCTCATTCATGGCCTGCACAGCCACCGTGCTCGCCTGCCATTCAAGCTGCACCCGCTTATTCACATCACCCGGCAACAGCACATTCAGTGTCCGGTGCGCGTAAACACTCCGATCCACGTCCGCCAGCTTCCCCAACGCAGAAATACGCCCTTCAAGCAAACGTACCTTTTCACCGGTATCAGCCGCAATCCAAACCTCATACTCCCAGCGCCCCTCCGGCAGCGGAGGAATCGAAACCAGCACCGTGTTACGCGAAGCATCAGCCTCACTCAATGTCAGCTCAACATCAAAATCCAGCCCATCGCAATGCACCGCACCTGCAAAAGTCACCCCATCCAGCCCGGCAGCATCGCCGGTCTCTGCGTCCATAAACCGAAACGTACTCTGCCACCGAGTACCCGCCAGCACGCTCAAATTACTTGAAACACCAAGAAAATTAAACATACCTCCTTAATACCACAGCCCTCCTCAAAAAACCTATTCCCGCAAACGAAAAAGGCGGGCCAGGCTCCAATCCACCTGACCCGCCCCGGTTTACTTCATCACTATCATTCTGCGCACTGAATCTCAATCACAGAAGACTCGTACTTACGCGTA
>JAFZGH010000166.1 GCA_017555465.1 Akkermansia sp.
ATTGTAATCCACCAGCTCGCCCTTGCTCTTCGTGATGCGGTCAATGGCCTTGAAGCAGGCATTCACCGGGCCGTTGCCGATGGCGCAGTCGGTGTACATCTTACCATCCTTCTCCAGCTGCACGGTAGCCGTCGGGCGGGCAGCAGAGCCGGCAACGAACTGGATATCCACCATCTTCCATGTGCCGTCGCAGGTGTCCAGAGAGTCGTTCACCAGGGAGGCAAGGTCATCATCGTACACGAATTTCTTGCTGTCGCCCACCTTCTTGAAACGCTCGAACACGTGGGTGATTTCGCTGTCGGAAAGATTATATCCCAGTTTCTCCAGTCGGGCCTTCACCGCGGCGCGGCCGGAGTGCTTGGTGAGCGGGAGCTCCGTCTCGCCCCAGCCCACTTCGGCGGGGTCAATGACTTCGTAAGTCTCACGCTTGGCCAGGATGCCGTGCTGGTGGATGCCGGAGCTGTGAGCAAAGGCGTTTTCACCCACGATGGCTTTGGAGCGCTGCACGGAAAGGCCGCTCATGCTGGCCACCACGCGGCTGGTCTTCACGATTTCGCGGGTTTCGAGGTTGTGCGGCTTCTCCCCTGCAGCAAAGCCAAAGGCTTCCGGACGGGTGGAGAGCGCCATGGCCACTTCCTCGATAGCGGCGTTACCGGCGCGCTCGCCAATGCCGTTAATCGTGCCTTCCACCTGGCGGGCGCCAGCGGTGACAGCGGCCAGGGAGTTGGCCACAGCCAGACCGATGTCATTGTGGCAGTGCACGGAAATCACGGCCTTGTCGATATTCTTCACATGCTTGACCACATAGTCAATCATGGCAATATATTCCTGTGGCGTGGTGAAGCCCACAGTATCCGGCAGGTTCACCGTGGTGGCACCGGCATCGATAACGGCTTCCACCACCTGCGCCAGGTAGTCATGCTCGGTGCGGCTGGCATCCTCGGCTGAGAATTCCACATCGTTCACCAGGCTCTTGGCCAGCTTCACACCAGCCACGGCCATTTCGATGATTTCTTCCTTGCTTTTCTTGAGCTTGAACTCGCGGTGCAGCGGGCTGGTGGCCAGGAAGGTGTGAATGCGGCCACGGTCGCCGGCAGGCGCCACGGCGGCAGCGGCACGGCGGATATCGTTCTCCACGCAGCGGGCCAGACCGGCAATGCGGCACTTCTTCACCGTGTTGGCAATGGTGAACACAGCCTCAAAATCGCCATCGGAGATGCAGGGAAAGCCTGCCTCGATGATATCCACGCCTAGCTTTTCGAGCTGACGCGCTACCTCCAGCTTCTGCCGGAGATTCATCGAAGCTCCCGGGCACTGCTCACCATCGCGAAGCGTGGTGTCGAAGAATAATACTTTGTCGCTCATACTAGACGTTTCTATGGTTGTTTTTGGAATCCCCACTATACAGAAATGCCGCACAAAATCAAGCTGATTGTGCGACATTTATTGTAATTATTCTAAAATAGATGCAAATTTGCGTTCCTATGTCACTTTTCGGCAGGCTTCACAGTCACAGCGAAGCACTTTTCCTGAGCCGGAGCTTTGCCTTTCTCCCACGGGCGTGCATATACCACACGCACCAGCTGGGTGCCGGGTTTCACGCCCGTCATCGTAAGCGTGGTGGGAGTCGGGAAACCGCAGCAGTTTTCCTCCTCATTCCTGACAAGGGAGAGTTCCACCTGCACAGGACTCCCGGCAGGCAGCGCAGGTTCCAACTGCCAGAGATAGCCAGTGGTGGGATTCCCCTCCAGCACCAGCGACACCTTCCGACCAACCTGCACATTCAGCGCTGCAGCTGCGGGGACAACCGCAGCCGCAGCATTGGTTGTTTCCGTCTTTTCGGTTTCCTTCTGCACGAGTTTGCGCCCCATGCCACTCATGAAGAACAACATGAGCATTATCGCACCCAGAACAGCCAGCGGCTTCGCGTACCCCCGGACGCGACTGCCCTCTGCCTGCGTTTTCTGTTCGTCTTTATTCATCAGCATTTATTTACATGGAGAATAAATGGATTCAGGCCATTAGTCAATAGGGAATTCCCAGCCCGGCATGAAATTCGCCACAAGCCACAAGGGTGCAGTGAAAGGATAACCCTGCATCAGCCGCATTTCCGGCTACGTCATTCCTATCGGGACCCATTGCTCCTGTTTTTGCTTTTTCTGCCGCGTTTTCCCCGTCCGGGAGGGTTGGGGCGCCCCTGGCGCTGCACCTTACGGGGATGCCTGCTCGACCAGCGGAGCAGCGCCCTGATGCCGAAAGAGATAATAACGGCCGCCAGCAAGGCCGCAATGAGCAGAGCTTCCGCAGGTATTTCCTGTCGCAGCTCCTCCGGCAGGAGCAGAAGCGGAGGCGTCACCACCATCAGGGCACAAAGAACGAGAGCCCCCTCCTTAAGCTCCGATGCGCAGGAATCCTCCCTGTCAGCTTTATCCCGGCCCGAGCAGACAAGAAACGCCAGGCCACCCAACCCGAACAGAACAATGAACACCCCCAGCGCCCAAGGCTTCACCTCTGCCGCCGCGAGCAGATAAAAACATAACTCACTTGGAACGGCGCTTTCCATGGCTGCGATTCAGTTGGCGGAAATTCATCCAGTAAACAGCAAGGAGCAACCAGAGCACAAAACAGGCCACCCCCATCACACACCGCAGCCACAGCAAATCAGCCGACACCACGGGTATCAGCATGAACAGAGCCCCGGCCAGCACACCTTCGACAGCGTACGAATGCTTCCGCAGGCTGGTGAACACAAACAGCACCAGGCCGAACAGGCCCAGCAGAAACAGCATAACAGCCAGTGTGGGGGGCTGTTTCAGATTTGCTGATGCTATTCTGCGCAAGAAAACAAAAAATTGTAATTTACCGGCGAGCAAAGCGAGCGGAATTCGTAGCCCACGGTAGTGGGCGTAAGAGGTTAGACAGGGGTGGA
>JAFZGH010000167.1 GCA_017555465.1 Akkermansia sp.
AGTGCTTTTCCCGCCAGGGAAAAGCACTTTTTCATTCCCCCGAGCGCAGCGAGGGGGAATTTCATACACGGCGAAGCCGTGTAATTCATCTGTCCGCAGGGCTGATTTCATACGCCGGGACGGCGTAATTCTTTCGTTGCGCAGCAACGGATTTCATTGAGCCTGCGCAGCAGGCGACTATTACATCGGGCAAGGAACAACAATCCCGCATCATTTTTCAATATAGCGCTGCTCCCGGTAAAGTAACACGGTAGTCCTGCGCTCCGATTAGCGGGTCAGCAGGTTGCGCTGCCAGTTCATCAGCGCGGCCAGACCCTTATCCTCATTGGTGGCGATGGCTTCAATCTGGCTGCGGGTGGCAATGAGCGAGGGTTCCAGCGCCAGTTCCTCCGCCAGGGCATTGCGGCGGCTGGCCCAGTGCTCTACGCGGGAATCAAAATGGGCATCAGATTCATGGTGCACACGCTTGAGCAAGTGGGGGTAATCCTCTTCATCCAACAACTGGAAACGCTCCACAGCCTTGCGGAAACGGGCCGCGCGGTGGGTGTGCATGCTGCGGTGCGGGAACACTGGGCGGAACTCCTGCAGAGCTGTGCTCCAGCGGATAAGCTCATCATTGCCAACCACCATGAATGCCGGGCGGTCGACACTGGCTGCTTCCTTGTCTCGCCACTGCCAGAGAGCGCGCAGGGCAGCCAGACCGCGGCGGGTCAGCTTGCCGGCGCCCTTGATGCGCCAGGGTTCCTGGCCGGAGCTGTTGTGGCGCTCGCGGCCATGCTCCAGATTGCAGGCGCAGCTTTCCAGGAACCAGTCATAGCGGCCCAGCTGCTTCAGCTCTGCCACCAGTTTGTCCGCCATTTCGAGCATGTATTTCACATCGCCCTGGGCATATTCCTTCATGTCATCCGGCATGGGGCGGAGCCCCCAGTTGGCGCGCTGGTTCTTCTTGCTGAGCACCACGCCGTAGTAATGCTCCACCAGGGCAGCCAGGCCGAATTGCTGGAAACCCAGCAGGCGGGCGGCAATCTGGGTGTCCAGAATCATGTGCGGCAGCACGCCGTATGCATTCTGCAGCAGACTCATGTCGTAATCAGCCCCGTGCATCCACACATCGGCTTCCTGCAGCCAGAGGGTGAAAAGCTTCATGTCCTCGATGGCCAGCGGGTCGATGATGACCACGCCCTCCGCATCTGCATACTGAATCAGGCAGAGCTTTTCGCGGTGGCGGTGCAGGCTGTCGGCCTCCAGGTCAAGCACGGTTCGCCCCTGAGGCTGGGCAGCCGCACGGAGTTTCCATTGGAACAATGCTTCGGAGTCGGTAATCATGAACGCGCGCCATGCTACCATATAGAGAGTCTGATTGCAAGCCGATAATGATGATGCACTTATCTGGCGGCGGGTTTATATGCCGTGCCAGCCTGGCGGTTGAGCGCGTATTCGCGGTGAATTGTGCTTGCGCATCCGGGGATGTGGGCGTATAATACCGCGCGTTATGAAACAGTATGCCAACCAGCTTCTGCGTTACCCCGAGATGGGGATTTCCCTCGACCTTTCCAAACTGCCGCTCACGCCGGAATACCTGGCAGAGATGCAGCCGCTCATCGACCGCGCATATGCCGATATCGCGGCTCTGGAGAGTGGCGTGATTGCCAACCCGGACGAAAACCGCATGGTGGGCCACTACTGGCTGCGCAATAGCGCCATTGCCCCCACGGCTGAGCTGCGCGCCAAGATTGACGAGCCCCTGGCTGATCTGAAGGCTTTTGCTGCCGATGTGCTGGGTGGCAAGATTCTTGCCCCGAACGGCAAGAAGTACACTACCTGCCTGGTGATTGGCATTGGTGGTTCTGCCCTGGGCCCGGAACTGGTGGCCGATGCGCTGCCCGCCGATGGCCTGGCCATGGCTTTCCTTGACAACACTGACCCGGACGGCATGTACAAGGTGCTCGACACCCTGCCGCTCACGGAAACGCTCGCTGTGGTTATCTCCAAGAGCGGCGGCACTCCCGAAACCCGCAACGGCATGGTCTGCGCCCAGCAGTATTTTGCTGATAAGGGCCTCTGCTTTGCCAAGCAGGCCGTGGCCGTGACCGGCGTGGGCTCCACTCTCGACAAGGTGGCTGTGGGTGAGGACTGGGTGAAGCGCTTCCCCATGGAAGACTGGGTGGGCGGCCGCACTTCCGAGACCTCCGTGGTGGGCCTGGTGCCCGCGGCTCTGCAGGGCGTGGATATCGACAGCCTTCTGGCCGGCGCTGCCGCCATGGATGCCAAGACCCGCGTGGCCGATACCGCCGCCAACATGGCCATGAAGCTGGCTCTCGCCTGGTATGAAGCCGGTGAGGGCAAGGGCAAGAAGGACATGGTGGTGCTGCCTTACAAGGACAGCCTCGTGCTCTTCTCCAAGTACCTGCAGCAGCTCATCATGGAATCCCTGGGCAAGGAGCTCGACCTCGACGGCAACACCGTGAACCAGGGTATCTCCGTGTACGGTAACAAGGGCTCCACCGACCAGCACGCCTATGTGCAGCAGCTGCGCGATGGTATCAACAATTTCTTCGTGACCTTTATCGAGGTGCGTCAGTCTCCCTCCGACACCGTGAAGGTGGAAGACAACTTCACCGCCGGCGACTACCTGCAGGGCTTCCTGCGCGGTACCCGCAAGGCTCTTTCCGAAAGCGGCCGCAAGAATATCACCATCTCCATTCCCGTGGTGAATGCCTACACGCTGGGCATGCTCATCGCCCTCTTTGAGCGCACGGTGAGCTTCTATGCCAGCCTCATCCACATCAATGCCTACCATCAGCCCGGTGTGCAGGCCGGTAAGCTGGCCGCCAATGTGTTCCTGAAGCTGCTGGCTGCTGCTGAAGGCTCGCTGACCGCCACGCCCGCCACTGCTGGCGATATTGCTGCCAAGCTGGGCACCGATGAGGAAGACACCTACCACGCCCTGGTGCACATTGCCGAAAGCGGCAAGGCCACCTGGACCATGGGTGAATGCCCCTGCTGCGATACCTTTGCTCTGTAAAGGTTGATTGCCAGATTTCAAAAAAGCCTGAGCCAGCGTGCTCAGGCTTTTTTTGTCGGTGTGTTTGCGTAGCGTTAGCGGAGCGGAATTTTGAGCTCATGGAGTGGGCGAAAGATGTTAGGCGCGTACAGCACCTGCTCCCAAGAAAAAAACGAACCGGAACCCGTGATAACGGGTGGCAGCCTGCCACGGCGTAGGGCGTTAGCCCGAAGACGGGAAAGCGATGCAACATATTGAAGCCACGCTTTCTGCCGCCCTCTCGCCATGCTCGGGACTCCGATGTTATTTTGGATTACCCGGGGTTTCGCGACTTCGTCGCTCCACCCCGGGCTATCATCTGCCGCTCACTCTGTGGGCTATACATTCCGCTTGCCTGCGTCACTTCAAAGTCCGGTTTGTCGGTGATACCCCATGACTTTTGGCTGATGAGGTTTACTTATTCTTATGTTTGCCGTTACAAGTGCGGCAGCGAACTTGTCAACCGGGTGGTTTTCTGCTATTGTCAATTCCATGCAGAGAGAACAGCTTATTGCCGCCGCTAAGGAACTGAGCCGCGAGGTGGGGAAACTGGAGTTTGCCGCCCCGGTGGCTTATACCTATAACCCGCTGGATTATGCCTGGGAGGGGCATGAGGCCTACATCCGCAAGTTCGGCGCGGGACAGAAGGACGTGCTGTATCTCGGCATGAATCCCGGGCCGTTCGGCATGGCTCAGACCGGGGTGCCTTTTGGTGAAATTGCCGCCGTGACTCTGTGGATGGGTATCATGGCCTCCGTGGGGCAGCCGGAGCAGACGCACCCGAAGCGCCCGGTGCAGGGCTTTTCCTGCCCGCGTTCAGAGGTGAGCGGACGCCGTCTCTGGGGGCTGTTCGAGGAGATGTACGGCACGGCCGAGGCGTTTTTCCAGCATGCCTATGTGGCGAACTACTGCCCGCTTATCTGGATGGGTGAGACCGGGGCGAATATCACCCCCACGCAGCTGCCCAAGGCGCAGGTGGAAGCGCTTGATGCCGCCTGCCAGCGCCACCTGGTGCGCCTGATTGAGATTCTGCAGCCACGCGTGCTTATCGGCGTGGGCGGCTATGCGCTCAAACAGCTGGAACTGGCCGCCGCCGCGCTGCCGGAAATGCAGTTTACCCTGGGTACGATTCTGCACCCCAGCCCGGCCAGCCCGGTGGCTAACAAGCACTGGCCTGCCCGCCCGAAAGAGCAGATCCAGACCATTCTGGCGCAGGCCGGACTTTGATTCACAGAATGTTGTGAATGCCCAGTGAAATCAGCAACAGGCCCGCAGCCGACTCAAGCCAGCGGGTGGGCAGATGGTGCAGCAGGCGGGCGCTGTGAAAGGCGGCCATGGCGCAGGCAAAGGTGATGCCGCCGATGATGCAGACAGCCAGTCCCAGTTGCAGTTGCGGCCCGCCGATGTTGCCCAGCGCCATGCAGGCCCCGACGGCCAGCGCATCAATGCTGGTGGCAATGCCCACCAGAATCAGCCCGCTGATGCCCAGCGCGGTGGAGGATGCGGTTTCTTCCTCCTCACCGCCGCTCCAGGCTTTGTAAATGATGCTGCCGCCCAGCACGGCAAAAACGCCCAGCACAATCCACGGCGCCCAGAGGCTTACCACCGCGCGCAGCACCTCGCCACCCCAGTAGCCCAGCAGCGGCATGCCTGCCTGGAACGCCCCCACGCTGAGCGCCAGCCACAGCGCCGCCCAGCCGCGCCCCTGGCGCAGCACCAGTCCGTAGGAAAACGCATACACTGTGGCATCTACGGCCAGAGCCAGCGCGATGAGTGTGATTTCGAGGTAATTCATGGTGTGTCTTTACTTGCGGCGTTTGCCGAACAGTCCTTTATCGTACGTGCGGTGCATCAGGAAGACAAAGGCCAGCACCAGCCACCAGGCCAGCAGGGAGGCTGCGGCAAACCAATGCTGCTGCTGAACTTGCTCCGCCGCCACCCAGATGACAAGGCCCGGCAGCGCCAGCAGCACCAGCCAGCGGAGGAAACCCGGTACAAAGGGCATCAGCCAGAGGAAGAAGAGCAGGCATACGCAGGCTGTGGTGCGGCTTTGCCAGCTTTGCATGAAGGGAATCTGGCGCAGCACCTGGCCGCCGC
>JAFZGH010000168.1 GCA_017555465.1 Akkermansia sp.
ACGCGGCGGAAGACATCCTGCACCACGAAGGTGCGGAAATTACCGATGTGAGCTGCGGCGTACACGGTGGGGCCGCAACAGTAGAAGCGCAGCTGCTTGCCGTCTTCTGCCTGCACGGGCTTCATTGCCCCCGACTGTGTATCGTATAAATGTAACATAACGCGGGGAGTATGCTCTTATTTCCGCTGAATGTCAAGCCTGCGGGGTGTCAGAGCTGCCGTCGGGCTGCTTTTCCACGCCTGCAGGCGGGTCGTATGCCTGCACCTTGTAGCAGCGGCGCAGCAAAAGGTGGCGGTTTTTGCGCACATCGGAAGGCTTGAACCAAATTTCAAAGGCCACGCCGAAATACTGGCGCTGCGGGCCGAGCCTGATGGCAAAGAGCGGTGTGTTGTGCGGGAAGATATTGGTGAGCGAATCCTCAGCCGAGCTGCGAATCCAATGCGGCATGGAGCCGGGGATATCGTGGCGGAAAAGCTCCTGCGGATTGTCCGAATACTGCGCCGGGAAACTCAGGAGGCGCAGGGTGTTGTTGCTGGTCAGGTCTTTGATATAGACCAGGAACACGCCTGGCTCACCGGGGTTGGCGTAGAGCTCACCCTGGTACGCGCCATCCTGCGAAAGCGGCTCGCTGAGACGGAATTCCGGTGTGTTGCCGGGGTAGGATGTGCGCCCTTGCAGCATGCGCCTGGCGGTTTCCTGAGTGGGGGATTCGCGCAGCGGCTGCATGCGCTCATCGGTGGCGGCAATGGCAGCGTTGATGGCCCGCAGAGCGGTTTCCCGGTGAGAACTGCCGCGCCATGCCAGCAGCAGGAAATGGTTGCGTCCTAAATCCAGCGCCATGTCGGGGATGGTCGCTCCTTCTGCCGTATCGGGGAAAGAGCCTCCGGGGGTGATGAGGGTGTAGCCTTGAGGCAATGGGTCACCTTCCACCATGCTGCGGAAACATACGTGAACCAGTGCTGGTGTTCCCCCCGTGGTGGGAGGAACCATGACCAGATGACCGGGTTTGGTGTAGAACGTATCGTCCCCTTCCTGTCCGGACCAGCGCGGGGATGTGTTCAGGTAATCCTTGAGGATTAGTTCGTGGTTGTTTTCCAGAAAAATCAGGTGGGGTGTTTCGTCCACTTTGTCAATGGACACGTGTCTGGTTTCAATGGGAATGACCAGCGAAGCAGGACCGTTGAGTTGTTCCCGGGCTGTGTACAAGGTGTCGGAAGCCTGTATGGGGGTGTTGTCATCGCTGGCAGCTGGCGGCGCTACATCTGCCGCGATTGCCAGCAGAATGAAAAACAGAATAGCACTGCTCCAGACGGCAATCCATTGAAAAAGCTGGCTGAATGCCCGGGTGTTGCTCAGTCGCAGCATGTGCGTGATAACCGCCATTACGACAAAGGCGGTGGAAACGCCCTGGACGCTGAGGATGGTTGAGCCCGCGATAGAAATAATGGATTCTTTCTGTGCTGCCGGCGCGATTTCCGGGAAGAGGATAGGAACACAGGCAGCCAGTGCTACCAGAGCGCAGAAAATGTGCAGACGGACAGGAAAGAGCAGCAGTCGCCAGAATGGAAAGAAACCTCTCCTCATGGCTGCACCTCCTCAGTAGTCGGGGAAAGCAGCAGCTCCTGGTGCTCCATGAGATAACGCAGCAGGGCTACGTGGGGCGCCGTCTCCCTCAGTTCCTCATAGCGTGTGCGGAAAGCCGGACGAAGCTCCGGGCGCAGACTGATTGCCTCTCCCTCCACAATGGCTTCCATCATTTCCGCATGGTGAGGCATGCTGTGCTTCCTGAGTGTGGCGGCAGCTGTGGTGAGCATTTGGGCAGAGAGATGCTCCATACGCCCGTAGCGGATGGCGCCATCCACGAGGATTGCTTCACGTATCTCCACCAGTTCCGGATTGGAAAAACGGGCAAAGCGGGGTTCCTGGGGCAGGGGAAGCCCTTTCATCTTCATCTGCAAGGCCAGGGCAGTGTGCACAATTTCGGGGTCAAAGGCTGCGGCGTAGTGTTGCAGCTCAGGCAGGGCTCCTTCGCCCTCCTGGTGGGTGAGCATTTCGAGAATGCGTGACATGGGGGCAGAGGCTGCGCATTCAATCATATCGTCTTTGCTTACAGGGAGCATAGAGCCTAGTTTGTGCAACGCGCTGCGCAGCAGTGTGGGGTCTACCCGCCAGTCCATGCTGCGCAAAGTCGCCAACAGGTGGGCAGGAATTTCTTCCAGGAAATGTTCGCCATGCTCCCAGACTGTCAGTGAGTTGATAAAGCGGTTGGCAAAATCCGGATTTGCCAGGTGCATGAAGGCAAGACAATCTGCCAGTGCTCCCGGCGGAATGCGGGAAATGGTGGTGGCGCCCAGGTAGCTGCGCACCAGCCGTTCGGTGCGGACGAGGGCTGGGGCGCAGTAGCGGCGGGTCAGGTAATCTCGGCTGCCGGCGGCTTTGGCCAGCAGTGCCTGGTTGTTGCGCAGTTTCATGTAGCGCAGCAGGGCGCCTTCCTCATGCGGAATACGCAGGGCAAGTTCGCGCGGCAGCAGGTTTTGCTCGTTAAGCTTACGGTATAAATCCGGAATGCCTGCGAGGTAAAATACTGCATTGCAGCCCGCTTTGTTTTCATGCAGAGGGTCATGCCCCTGGTTCAGCAGAGCGATGATGAAAGGATCGAGCAACTGTGCGCGGGTGGCGCTGGGCATGTTATATGCTCCGCGGGCGGCTTTGATGAGCATGGTGTCGCCCATGCTGTCCTCTTCCTGCAGGTAGGAAATGGAATCCAGAAGCCGGGGAACCAGTTCAGTCGGCGTTGAGGCGGTTACAAGGGCAGACTCCGTCCCCGCAGCAAGACCTGCGGTACCGAGTGTAAGCAGTACTTTCCGGAAAATGCCCATCAGATACTATGAATTTAATGGAAAAAGCCTCTGGTGTCAATCTGTATTTTCCTTGCCGGGACTAAGAAATGCGGCGGCGTTGTCCAGAATGAACTGCCCTGTGGCGATTTCAAGCTCAAATTTCCAGGAATTGCTGTTTTCGGTCAATTTGTCGAGAGCCTCCGGATCGTCCATGACCTGTACAATGGCGCGGTAATGAGCTGCAGCTTCCCTGGCGCCGATTTCTTCCATGGCGGAGAGTATTTGAGTTTGTTCAGCAGGCAGCATATCACCGTACCAGAGCCGCGAGAGTGAGGTGAGCAGCAGTGCTTTCTGCACAGCTGGAGAATCAGCCTCACGGTTGTGGTTGTTGAGCCAGAGTTCGACATCTCCATCGCGCGGGGTGGGGAGCCCTGCCTGGTGTAATCTGGCGGCCATGGCTCCGGCGCGGAAGCACTGGGCTTCGTTTCGGGCGTATTGTTCGATTTCTGCCTGGGCATCCGGGCAGCGGGCCAGCAGTTCCACCAAATCAGCAGCGGCATCTACTTCACCTGCCTGCAGGCGGTGCTCAGCAGTCAGGCATAGTATGTTTTTGGGAAGCACCAGTTGTTCGCATTTGATGATTTCCTGCAACAGGTGAGCGCCTGCGCCCTTTTCCCAGGCTTCGCGACTGGTCCATTCCGGCATGGCTGCCACCAGTTGTGAGGTCCGCACCGGGTTGATACCATGCAGTATTTCCACTGCCATTGGAAGTACTTCGTGGTACAGGTGGAGCCCTCGCATTTCCGGGGTGGGGGTAAGTACCTGGGCTATGGAATCAAAAGCTTCTGGTTGCACATGATACTCCAGTGCCGATGCTCTGCCCACTGCTTCCAGCAGCTCGCGGCCTTCTGTGAAAACAATGGGGCGCGGGATGATTTCCACACCGCGGTCTTTCAAACCTTCCTTTATAGCAGCATCCTTGGTCAGGATATCCGCAGCACAGAATGCTACTGATTCTTCCTGCCGCATCTCGGCCAGATACGGGTCTGCTCCGTGTTTGATGAGCAGGGCACACACATCCATGACTGCGGCTTTGTGGGCAGATTCCTCCTCTTCTGCCGGGGAAAGAAGGTGCGCAGCTGCTTCCAGAAGCGGCGTGGTACCAGCGAGGCACCCTCCGTTCACATCTGCACCGGCATTGAGCAGCAGTTCCACGGTGCCTTGGTGCAGATTGGCCGCAGCCATTAACAGCATAGTTTCTTTGGCATTCGGGGCTGCTGCGGCTCCGTCATTGAGCATGCGTTTCAGCGCGGTGTTCCACCCCATCATGGCTGGTGCCTGGCAGGTGGTTTCATCCTGCGGACAACCCAGGTTCAGCAGGTGGAGAAAGACGGCTTCATTGAAGCAGTTAAGCCCTGCGTAGTTGAGCAGGGGCATGTCTTCGGCTGTGTTGCGGGTGATATCTGCTCCTCCTTCCACCAGAATATCAATCAACTTGATGATTGTTTCTTCCGTGGTTCGGTCATCTTCTGCGCCGCGCATGGCTACAGCCAGTGCCAGCGGTGTGTCACCCTGAGCCGTGGTGGCATTCGGGTCGGCATGGTCCAGCAGCAGGCAGCGCGCCAGTTCAGGTTTCTTGAACAGACAGGCCAGGTGCAGCAGGGTGATGCCGGAAGGTGATGAGGCCAGCCGGGCATTGGCTGTGGCGGCAAAATCGGCTAGTAAAAGGTGAATTTCATCGGCAGTGGGCAGTTCCAGAATCTCCTCGATGCCGATTTCCGGCAGAACGCTGCTGATAAGGGCAAGTTCTTCAGCTGCTTCCGGAGTGGCGTGACCCTGATCCTGCGGACTGCAGGAAATCATCAGACCGATAGCAAGGCAGAGCGGCAGGGCAAGACGGGCATATCTCATGTACCTTGATTGTAGCATAACGGCGGAACAGT
>JAFZGH010000020.1 GCA_017555465.1 Akkermansia sp.
GAGCGCCGCTACATTTTCTCCCCGCAGGATTTATGCGCGCTCGACCGCGTGCCGCAGATGATTGCTGCCGGGGTACACAGTTTCAAGATTGAAGGCCGTCTCAAGAGCCCGGAATACGTGGCCGCCACCACCCGCGCCTACCGCCGCGCGGTAGATGCCGCCCTGGCAGGCAAACCGCTGCAGGCGGAAAAGCGCGCGCGCGACCTCTATGCCATGCAGATGGCATTCTCCCGCGGTTTTTCCACCGGCTGGCTCGATGGCACAGACCACCCGCTGCTCACGCACGGGCGCTTCGGCAAGAAGCGCGGCGCACTGGCAGGCCGCATCATGCGCTGCGGCGAGGGCTGGGTGGAACTGGACGCTGCCCCGCTCATCACCATAGCCCCCGGCGATGGCTTTGTGATTGATGCCGGCCAGGACCGCAACGAGGAACAGGGCGGCCGCATCTGGCGCACCCAGGGCAACCGCCTTTTCTTCCATGGCAAGGCCAGCCGCATCGACTGGCGCTTTGTGCGCCCCGGCGACCTGCTCTGGAAAACGGCCGACCCCGCGCTGGACAAATACCTGCACAGCACCTGGTGCAACTTTGAACGCCATGCCGCCACCACGCCCGGCCAGTCGCTTGATATCCATTTTGAAGGCCGCCTCGGCAGCCAGCTCACCGCCACCTGCCGCGGTATCACCGTGGGCAGCGGACAGCCGCTCGAACCGGCTGAAAAGCGCCCCCTCACCCCGGAAACCATCGAGGCGCAGTTCTCACGTCTCGGCGGCACCGGCTTCTCGCTGGGCAAATGTACTTACACCCTGGAAGATGAGTTGATGCTCCCCGTCTCTGTGCTCAACCGCATGCGCCGTGAACTAGTGGAGAAACTGCCGCAGAGCTCCACTGCAGAACGCGCCCGCGTTACCTGGCAAGGCTGGAGCCACCCATTCCCTCCTCTCACCCCCGGCAAGGGCTACAAACTCTCCGTCCTCTGCCGCGAACCAGAGCAGGCACTCGCTGCCGCAGCCGCCGGCATCAAGCGCATTTACCTCGATTTCAAGAATATACGCAACTACGCGCAGGTGACTAAAGAAATCAGAGAAAAGCACTTAAACACCCAGGTCTGGATAGCGACCATGCGCATCATGAAGCCGCATGAGGCCGGGTATTTCAAGTACATCACCCAGGCAGAGCCGGATGGTGTGCTGGTGCGCAACCTGGGCGCGGCGTACTGGTTCCGCAACAAGGGCGTGAAGATGATCGGGGATTTCTCGCTGAACACCGCCAACCCGGAGAGTGTGGCCCTGTGGCAGGATTTCGGCATGCGCCTGCTCACGGTTTCCTACGATTTGAACGCTGCCCAGCTGGCAGATTTGCTGAAGAGCGGCTGCGGCCCGGCGCTGGAGCTCACACTGCACCAGCACATCCCCATGTTCCACACCGAGCACTGCGTGTTCTGCACTTTCCTGAGCAACGGGCACAACTTCAAGGACTGCGGCCAGCCCTGCGACCACCACAAAGTGCGCATCATGGATCGCACGCACGCCATGCACTACCTGCGCAGCGACGAAGGCTGCCGCAACACCATGTTCAACGGTCAGGCTCAATCGGCCGCTCGCTATGTGGACGGCATGCGCCGCTGCGGCCTGAACCGTTTCCGTCTGGAGCTACTTGACGAAACTGCCGAGAAAACCACCGAACTGATTGAACACTACCGCA
>JAFZGH010000169.1 GCA_017555465.1 Akkermansia sp.
GCGCTGCGCGTGCTAACGCACGCTTGCACCTGCCTAACATCTGTCGCCCACTACCGTGGGCTATAAATTTCCGCTCGCTACGCTCGCCAATAAATTACAATTTGTCCATCTGAATGGCATTTATCGGACTAAATAGAAGTTCCCATAAGTAAAAAAGAATCACCCCGCGCTGCTGAGCAGGCGGGGCGGCTCTTTAAGCTTTCGCTTGTAAACCCGGAGTGGGTTTACTTGTTCATGGCTTCCTCGATGGCAACAGCCACGGAAACCGTAGCACCCACCATGGGGTTGTTGCCCATGCCGATGAGGCCCATCATTTCCACGTGGGCGGGCACGGAGGAGGAACCGGCGAACTGGGCATCGCTGTGCATGCGGCCCAGGGTGTCGGTCATGCCGTAGGAGGCGGGACCGGCAGCCATGTTGTCCGGGTGCAGGGTACGGCCCGTGCCACCACCGGAGGCCACGGAGAAGTACTTCTTGCCAGCCAGCGTGCATTCCTTCTTGTAGGTGCCGGCAACCGGGTGCTGGAAGCGGGTCGGGTTGGTGGAGTTACCGGTGATGGAAACATCCACACCTTCCAGCCACATGATGGCCACGCCTTCGCGCACGTCATCAGCGCCGTAGCAGTTCACCTTGGAGCGCTCGCCGTCGGAGAATGCCTTCTTGCTCACCACTTCCACCTTACCGGTGGCGTAGTCGAACTTGGTCTGGCAGTAGGTGAAGCCGTTGATACGGGAGATGATGTAGGCGGCGTCCTTACCAAGGCCGTTCAGGATGACGCGGAGCGGCTTCTGGCGCACCTTGTTGGCGGAGCGGGCGATACCGATGGCGCCTTCAGCGGCGGCAAAGGATTCGTGCCCAGCCAGGAAGCAGAAGCATTCGGTCTCCTCGCGCAGGAGCATGGCAGCCAGGTTGCCGTGGCCCAGACCCACCTTGCGGTCGTCGGCCACAGAACCGGGAATGCAGAAAGCCTGCAGACCTTCGCCGATAGCCTCGGCAGCGTCGGCAGCCTTGGTGCAGCCCTTCTTGATGGCGATAGCAGCGCCTACGGTGTAGGCCCAGCCAGCGTTTTCGAAGGCGATGTTCTGGATACCACGCACGATTTCACGCACGTCGATACCCTTGGCAAGGCAAACCTGCTCGGCTTCCTCGCAGGAGTTGATACCGTACTGAGCAAGAACCGGGAGGATCTGGTCGATACGACGGGAATAAGATTCAAAAAGAGGCATAATCTTGTTCTATATTTAGGGGTTCTTTACTCGTGGCGGGGGTCGATGTACTTGGCGGCATCAGCAAAGCGGCCGTAGGAGCCGGTGTGCTTCTTCACAGCCTCGTTGGCGTCCATACCCTTCTTGATGTCTTCCATCATCGGGCCCATCTTCACGTACTGGTAACCGGTGATTTCACCCTCGGCATCCAGAGCAAGCTTGGTGATGTAGCCTTCAGCCAGCTCCAGGTAGCGGGCACCCTTGGCCAGCGTGCCGTACAGCGTGCCGGTCTGGGAGCGCAGGCCCTTGCCCAGGTCTTCAAGACCAGCACCGATGGGCAGACCGCCTTCAGAGTAGGCGCTCTGGGTGCGGCCGTACACGATCTGGAGGAAGAGTTCGCGCATGGCGGTGTTGATGGCGTCGCACACGAGGTCGGTGTTCAGAGCCTCGAGCACGGTCTTGCCGGGAAGGATTTCAGAAGCCATGGCGGCGGAGTGGGTCATGCCGGAGCAGCCGATGGTTTCCACAAGGGCTTCCTGGATGACGCCCTGCTTCACATTGAGGGTCAGCTTGCAAGCACCCTGCTGAGGAGCGCACCAACCCACACCGTGGGTAAGGCCGGAGATGTCCTCAATCTTGGTGGATTGCGTCCAGGCACCCTCCTGGGGGATGGGGGCGGGGCCGTGATTGCAGCCCTTCTTGACGCAACACATCTGTTCGACTTCGTGTGTGTACTGCATAATATTGGATTATGTTATGTTGGAAAATGCTCGGCACCGCGCGCACGCGCTGGTGATACCTTGCTGCCGCTATTATAACGGTTTTTCCAGAAAACGCGAGCACAAAAA
>JAFZGH010000170.1 GCA_017555465.1 Akkermansia sp.
CGGCGCACACACCGAGCCCGGCGGTTCCACCGCTCCCGGCGCACACGGCGGCGAGTCCGCTCACCCCAGCTCGAATCAGCCGGCAGCGCATACTCAGCCGGGCGGCAACCAGTCTGCGCTTCATGCAGCGCGCAAGCCAGCCCGCCCAGCTTCTTGAACTCACCGCAGAAACCAGCCTTCTTCAGGAACTTGCGCTCCCCTTTGCTCATCTTCTTCTTGCTCATAAGCCAGTCTCCTTCCCGTAACTCGGCGGCAGCGTGTTCCATACACTCTCATGGCACTCGTACCCAGGGCACGCGCCACTCCAGCCATCGCCTTCATCAGAGCATGCCTGCTCCACAATCTTCGGGCTCGCCAGCACTAAAGCACCAGCAATCACAACAAAAGCCATCCAATGCCAGAAGTCCATACTCAGCCAGCAATTACCAGTTTACTCTCAAACTTGCGACCCTTACCAGCCCCCACCCGCGAGCGGTAGCACCCGGCCAGATACGCCTCCACATCAGCGCGCGAAAACACCACACGCCCGGCAATCTTCCAACTCGGCAAAGCCCCAGACTTCGCCACACGATACACAGCTGCAGCATTCCTCATTGCCGGAAACTCAGCCACCACATCACTCACAGTCAACATATGCTCTCGCTCCATAATCAGTATTCAGAAGGAAGCAGCACCGTCGTCACAGAACGGTCCCACTCAGTAATCACAAAAACACGACCGGCACGCGTCTCATGCACACTCACCACACGGTCCTTGCCCGTAATCACCGCCGCATCATTCAACGCAGCATCCTCAGCACAAGTCACGCCCCAATCACCCGTCGCCTGCGCCACAAGCAGCCCGGCCACCTCAGCACGCGACAACAAACCCGCCACGCCAGCAGTCATCACACAATGCCCCAGCGTCAGCACAACCTTCTTCCCGTTAATAATCCCCTTGTTCATAGCGTTATTAAAAAATCATGCACCAATGCGGGCAGGCTCTTTCCCCATAACCTCCTTCCCGGCTGCAGGAACAGTCACAGACACCTGAGCCTGCACAATGGCAGCATCCAGCGTCTTACCCAGCGCTGCAGCACCCAGGCAGGCCAGCGCATACTCAAACGGCGTAATAGTCAGATTGATTGTCATGTTCTATATTCGTACTTGCTGAGCGCATTTTACGTTCTAAATCTGTACACGTCAAGACAAATTTTGAACTTTTTACATTTTCTTTATGTTCTATATGTGAACATTGGCCTTGACATCGCGCAAAATTAGAACATAATACCTGCATGACTATCGAAGAAATCAAGAACATTCTCGCAGAGCGCGGCATGACACAGCAAGAACTCGCCACCGCTCTAAGCATCAGCTACTCATCCATGCGTCAGATTCTATCTGGCGCCACTAAGCTCACCGAACAACTCTCCAAGCACATCGAATATGTGCTCAACAAGCGCAAGCAGCAGACCTTCATCTACACCGTAGACCTGCCGGAAGGCACCGTGCGCAGCTGGGTCCCCGGCTTCGACACCCTGAGCGAAGAAGAACAGCAGAAAACCCTTCGCGCCATCTGCCACAACGTGCTCGCAGAACTCGCCGCCAAGGGAGCAGAACGCCTCACAGAGCAGGAACGCGAAGCCCTGAAAGAACTTGCACCGACTCCTTACGGTCAGACCTACGAGCCCTACGCCTAAACCCTGAAACTACCGTACAACTATCTCTCGCCATGAACACCACATACCTCATTTACGACGAAATCTCCGGCGCATGGAGTAATCAGGACTACACCCTTGAAGAAATCTCCCTCATGCCCGAAGTAACAGACGCCACCCACATCTGCACCGCAGACGGCAAGCACACCCTCACCCTGGGGCAAGCCCGTGAACGCGCAGCCAACGCCCCAGCGCCGAGCATCAAGCGGCATTACATCGTCATCGAACACAGCAAGAGCGCCGGAGCCATCGGAGGAAGCTACGATGCAAAGGGGCTCCAAGCCAAGCTCAACGAAGCCGCCTCGCGCGGATACCGCCTTGTCGGCGTATGCAGCCCCACCGTAGGCGCCGGCGGGCAGATTGCGAGCTCGCTCATCGGAGGCGGAGCATCATCCGCACCACACATCCAAGGCGTAGTGGCCATCATGGAGAAGGAATACACATGACAATTTAAGCCATAATCAAGCGGGTACAATGCAGGTACATAACAAACACGCGCTGATAATAAGAGTTTTACAAATCAAAAGCCCTCAATGGCATTGAGAAGGTCAGCGGTTCGAATCCGCTATGCTCCA
>JAFZGH010000171.1 GCA_017555465.1 Akkermansia sp.
AATTCATTGCTCCACCCCTTTCAGGTAAATAAAATTCTGCGGCACGCAGCCGCCCTCCCATCGGACAGGGTAAGCGTTAGGCGTTGCCTCCTTTACGAAAATAAGGCCTGGCCTGCGAGCCCCAGACCAATATCTGCGCAGCTCATCATCGCTCAGGCGAGCATCCTCAGCAAAAGTGTCAATGATAGCTTCCACCTGCCACTCATCATTGCCGTCTAAAACCTCAACATCACGCACCAGGAAATGCCCGAGTATGTACCCTTGACAATACATCCACACCTTATCGCCAACCTGCAGACTCTTCGGCATCACGCGGCGGCATTCAACCGTCTTCCGGCCATCCAGAATAAGCATCGCCCACTTAGGCTTGAACGCCATCAAAATGTCAGCCACGCTCCACCCCTTTCAGCTTCAGGTTCACACGCCCGCCATCTTCCAGCTCCTGCAGTATGCCACGCAGAGCCCTGGCAGCATCCTCGCGCGGCCAGCCATCCACCCCGTGCCCACCCAGGCGCACACCCTGGGCGTTCACCCGTTTGAACCTTCTGTGCGGCACACGCGTAGTCGCGAGCCACTTGCGCACCGTTGGTTCACACTTGCCCACCTGCACAGCCAGCTCCTGAGCATCCGCCCAGCCCTCCGGAAGGACGAACACACCATCGCGCGAATAGCCGCGCCGTTCTATCAATGACACCATATTATTCTCCCTTACTGTTAATGTTAAAGCTCACGCAAATGCTATAAGTCTCAGCCCTGAAAACTCCATACATAACATCCTCATGAATGTTCAGCTCCACCTTTCGGGAGTCTACGCCGATACCATCAAAAGCATCCTCTATCGTGGCCACCATGTGCGTAGCTTTCTCAAGGTCCATAGTTACACCTTCGTTCATATCAATTCTCCTTTCCCATCGTCAGCAGGTCAATCAGCGCACCCGTCTGCTTCGTCAATCGCTCAGCCTCCACCAGAACACCGCACTCATTGCCGGCCTGAGCCTGCCCAATAAGCGAGATGCAAATCTCGTGTATGCGCACAACCATGTCCGCATACGGCTGCCGCAAACCCTGTGCGCTGATTGCCTGCCTCCTTGCCATAACTATCAGAAGGGAATATCCTCATCAGCCTCCTGCGGAGCAGCCGCCGGGGCAGGGGAGCTGCCATGCGCATACTGCTTCACACCACCACCATGCTGGACACCGGAGCGCACTCTGTCGGGATACACCGCATCGCCGAACATCGTGGCATTCCAATACCCCTTGTCCGAGATACGGCCACTCACACGCCCCAGCACAAGCACCCTCTGGCCGCGCTGCAGCTGCAACACCGCAGCCTGCTCAGCCTCGCCCCAGAAGTCCACCTGAATCACACCATCAGCCTTGCCGGCATTGCCTCCAATGCCAACATGCAACCGCGCGAACGGCTTGCCGGCCATCGTGGTAAGCTCCTGCACCTGCGTCACCGTGCCGCTCCCGTGAAACCGCACAAAATCGCTCATGCCTGAACCTCCTTCCCGAAAGCCTTGCGCCACGCTTTCACATGCTCCACGGCTGCATCGTGCGCACCTTGCCAGCCCATGCTCTTTGCCGAAAAATAGCGGCAAAACTTCACGCCTTTATGCTGTATCGCCGCGCGATAACCGCAGAAGCTCTGCCCCGTGCTGTACGCATACAGAGTCACATTAGGGAATCTTGCCGGAATCATTTTGCCGGGTGGCATTTTCCACTTGCGAGCGTTCATCATCATCCCTCCTGTGTAGACTTTTTCCGTTCACGCATCGACGGCGTGTAAAACTTCCGCGGCAGCGTATGCAACCCCCAGTCTCCCGTCGCGTGAGCCAGAGCAAACGCAACCAACCACCGCTCATACATCGCGCGGTAGAACTCCAGAGCCTCCGTCTGCATCGTAACCTCGCGGCTCATCACCGGCAGCTCACCTGTTGCCGTGAACAGGAAAGAGAACTCATCCCTCTGCTCATCCGTGCACAGGTTATACATATCCGTGTACAGCGCCGCCTGCACACCATAGTGGAAATCCTCAAGCGTGTACATCACCTTGAGCTCATTCTCCACCGGCATGCTCGTAGTCTTCAGGTCCCATATAGAACTCCCACCAAGCGGCAGAATATCCATCATCCCAGTTACCACTACCGGACAGGCCAGCGGCACCCCGCCCACAGAGCGCAAGCACACCCACATCGCCACCTGACTCTGGAACGTCTGGCCAAGAATCAGACCTCGCTCAGCCAGATGCTCCGATGCACGCTGAGCAATCACCTTCGCCTTCGCCAGCTCCTCCGGCGTCAGCACGGTTATGCCCTTTGCCTCCGCTGCTTCCCATTCCTCCTTCTGCTTCGGGTCCTGCCAACCCTTAGCGTGCGGCTTTCCATCCTTCGTTATCGCCACCCGCTTCGGCTCGCACAGATACTCCTGCGTGAACAACTCAGGCGTCAGCACCAGGCAATCCACCAGACTCCCCAGCCTCAGCGCATCAGAGCACTTCTTCACCCCATTCTCCTTATTGTAGCGGTACCGCAGCGGGCAAGCAGCAAAATCGCTCAAGTCGCTCTTGCTGGTCACCGGCACATCCAGCGCCTCCGCCAGCATCCCCTTCCACTTGTGGTACTCACGCGGATTCACCGCGCCAATCGCGTAGCCATCCGTCTGCAGGCGCTCAAGCACCTGCTCATACGTTATCATCTCAAACATACTCATCCCTCCCATCATGCGAGCTCAGACTTCGTATCATCAGGCCACATCAGCTCAGGCTCATTCATCGGAGCCTTGGCCTCCTTCGGCGCATCCTCCTTCTTCGTTGTCTTGTGCGGCGTGGCAGCCATGCCGCCCTTCTTGGCGGGCTCAGGCATCGTGAACACCTCATTCACGCGCACCTGCCCATCACGCAGCGCGTTAAACGTGCGCCCCAGCCGTACCAGCTCAGCCTGCACACAGCTCTCCAGCCCATGCTCAAGGTGAGCCTCCAGCATCTCCCTCGTCACACCAATCTCAGAGAACTTCGCCGCCATATCGCGCACACGGTCAGCCAGCGGCTTGCCACCATCCGCCTTGCGCAGCGTCTCATCGCACAGCTCCAGAGCCTCATCCACCAGGAACCCCGGCAGCACCTGCAGAATGCAGGCGCGAATACGTCTGCTCGCCATGTTGGCACAGAGCTCGTAAATATCGCGCTCGCCCGTCAGCGTCACGTTGCCATCCCGTCGCTCGCGCACATGCGGAACCGAGAACTGAATCTTGCGGCGGATATTCGTCTCCTTATCAAAGCAGAATGCCTCACACTCACTCACCGACACACCCGACACACGGTCCTTGCTTCGGGAAAGCTCGCGCCAGCCTGCCTCTATATTGCCGTAAGCGCTCGCCAGCGCCTCAGCCAGGCGGATGCTCGGCCCCGTCACCGTCTCCTTGCCGCGGGGGTAGGAATAAGTCGCAGCCTCAGCCAGCGCCTTGCGGCTGCAGGCGGCTCGCATCTTAGCCGTCACGTCCATCAAGTTGCGCGGGAAGCTTTTGGCAATATAAATGCTGGCCAGCTCGCTCATCACCTCGGCATTGCCCTGAATCGTCGCCAGAGCCCCGCCGGGCGTAGCCACTCCACCGCCCATCGGCAGCATGCCGCCAGCCATCGGAGCCACCTGCATCGGCGCCCCGCCATCATTATCATATCTCTGAATGTAATTACTCATCTCTCTTGTCGGTTAATGTTGGAAAAAGTGCCGCCTTTGCAGGCCACCGGCGGCGAGTGGAAACCCATGAACCCTGCACCATTTTCTACTACTCAGCAGAGAAACTTCGCGGGCGTCGCCTCAATCTGCCCGGCGTAAACACTCGAACCCGGCAACTCATCGCGCAAGTGCTCCACCATATCGGCAATCGCGTTATCCTGGGGAATATCAGGGCGAACCAACTTGTACTGCAGCGTCAGCTTGTG
>JAFZGH010000172.1 GCA_017555465.1 Akkermansia sp.
ACAGCCCCGACGGGAATCGAACCCATATCTGCCCTTTAGGAGAGGGCCGTTCTATCCATTGAACTACGAGGCCGGCTCTGTTGCGAGATTTTTCAGTGTTGCTTATGCCTTGAACGCTTCGCGCACACGCTGCAGCTGGTCGGCATCCAGGTGGGGTTGCAGCTCCGGTAGCATGCGGGCGAAATATTCAGCAGGAGTCCAGCCATGGAGGGGCTGGGGGGTGGGCTTTTCGAAAGCCCAGGTGGGTACGGGAAGTGCCAGGTCGAGAATCACCGGGGAAAGCGGCGCCATGCGGCAGAGCGCATCAGTGACAGACTCTGCGAGCGCAGGATATGCTTCCAGCGCACGCAGCACGAATGAGAGGCTCAGGCGATTCGGAGTAGTCTGCAGTTCATCCAGGAATTCTTCCACACGGTCAGCGTCCAGCTCCAGCAGGGGCTGCAGCAGCGGCAGCACACGCATATCGGCCATACTCAGCACAGCATCCAGCAAAGTGGTGGGCACATAAGCATCCTTGACCAGGCGCGCCACAAGTTCCTGCACACCGGCCAGCGGCTCAGAGGGACCAGGCTGCGCCAGGGTGGCCACGTAGGTGGCAGCCTTGCGGCTCAGAGCGTCGTCTAATTCGTTGGTGGCGTAGGGAATCATGGATTTCCAGCCTTCGCCTTTACGACCGGCAATAAAGCGGGAAAGCTGGATGAGGCTGCTCTTGCGGGCTGCTACGCTGGTTTTGGCGACAAAGATATCATAAATATCGAAGTTCTCTTCGAGTTTTTCTTCATCGTTGCTGGCCATGAGGCCACAGGCCATCATGGTGAGCGGCCACTGATCAGCGCCGATTTCATGCACGCGCACCGGATCATGCGCCATGGCTGCAAGGCGCTCAAGCTCGGAAAGTCCGGCAAAGTTGTCCTGGTAAAGCCCCATGGTACCAAATCAAAGCCCTACGTTGAACTTGGTTTCTCCCACTTCGGGAGCATCGCCAAAGGGATTGCCAAGCGGGTTTTCTGCCCCCTTCTCCGGCTCGGGCTGAGCAATGGGCTCCACCGGAGTGGGAGCATCCACATCCAGCAGAGTGAGACGCATCTCAATTGTCTTATCGGCCACGAGGGCGCTGGTGGGGCACTTGGCCTTGCACTGTTCGTACCAGGTGCGGGCGGATTCCTTATCACCCTTGTCTTTGGCAAGGTCACCCAGCATGAGGCAGGCCAGCGCGGTGTACGGGGTGGCTTCCATCTGGGTCAGACGCGTCCAGGTAGGCACAGAATCCTTATTCTGCTGCAGCTGATAGGTAGCCAGAGCAGCCAGTGCCCGGCCACGCAGAGGAGCAGGAGCAGAGCTGGCGGCCACCGTTTCGAGAGCAGCCACACCGGCTTCATCGCCCTTTGCCAGCAGAGAGAGGCCGTTCATCAGCTCCGCCGTTATGGCAGAAGGGGTATTGGCAAACTGTTCCTGCAGAGCCTTGAGGGCAGTGGTATCGTACTCATCTGCCGTGGCTATCCCATCGCCGGGGGAAGTAATCTTCATGGCCTGCACCACCTGGGCAGCGGCTTCGTGGCGCATATCGTTGCAGTGGGAGAAATAGGCAATGACACCACCTGCCACAATTCCGAGTGTGATTCCGCCCCACATTAGTTTCTTGTAATGAGCGTTGAGGAATTGTTCGTGTCTGGAGGGGCCGATGGCGATTTCGCCGATAGCCTTGATTTCCTCGGGAGAAAGAGGCTGGATATCCTCGTTATTCTTACTGTTGGTGTCCATAGCTGATTATTTGTAAAACGTATTAAGAGAGCGCAGGCGCTCCAGGTCAAAGTAATTATTGAATCCAAGGTTGTGGTAAATTTCCAGCGTAGCCTTGGAGCGGTTGAGCGTGTAGAAATGAATGCCGTCCACCTCGTTATCCAACAGCTCACTGCACTGGTAACTGGCGTAATTGATACCAATACGCTCAATCGAGTTCTTATCACCGCCGGCGCGCAGCATCGCCTTGAGCAGACGCGCCGGGAAATTGGTACCGGCGGAAAGGTCGGCCATGCGGTTCATGCTGGAAATTGAGGTCACAGGCATAATACCTGCGATAATAGGCACATTGATATCCATGAGACGGCAGCGGTCACGGAAATCAAAGAACGCGCGGTTATCAAAGAAGAGCTGCGTGCAGATATAATCCGCACCTTCATCCACCTTAGCCTTCAGAAAATCCATCTCACGCAAGCGATTGCGGGAATCCGGATGTCCCTCCGGGAAACCAGCCACCCCCAGGGTCAGCCGTTCCGGCAGGCGCTGGCGTTCCTCCCAGGTGCGAATAAAACGCACAAGGTCAGAGGCGTGGAGAAAAGCATCCCTGGATGCATCATAAGGCATATTGCGGGGAGGATCGCCGCGCAGCACCATGATAGCGCGGGCTCCTGCGTCAATATACCCTTCAAGAATTTCCTCTATTTCAGACTCTGTATGCCCCACACATGTGAGATGCGGCACCGTGGGAATCCCGCGGCTCTGCATGTCGTGCACCACCGAACGGGTAAGCCCGCGCGAGCTGCCGCCGGCGCCATAGGTCACGCTCACGAAGCTGGGATGAAACTCCTGGAGTTTCACCACGGTTTCCAGCAACGAGGCCGCTCCCTCGGGCGATTTTGGAGGGAAGAACTCGAACGAGAAACTCGGAGTGCGATCGAAAAGCGCTTTCATGGCATAAAGCTGTTATCAGGGGACAGGCGTAAGGACCGCCTCTATCTCGGGCAATTCCCGGGGAGATTCGGCAGCGGCGGGCTGAGTCACCGTGTTTTCCAAGCGAAGATCCCGGCTGCTCAGGAAGGGAGAAATGATAACTTCATCTCCCGGACAGGGTTTGCGGTTTGCCTCTACTGCCGGATCTGCCACCCCACCGAAGCTGACTTGTTTAATAGCAGCCGTATACTGCCCGGATTCCTCATCGCGGCCATCCACCGTTGCTTCGCACACCACATAATGACCACGGCGAAGGGCAATCTGCAAGCCTTCATTCACCGGAGTCGAGCCATCGGCCTTAAAAAGAATCACACCGCAATCCTCGAGATACGCTGTCACCGAACCAAGCGCTGTGGCTGCTGCGGCATCTTCATCTGCCGGGGCATCCTCTGCTGCAGCTTCTATCTCCTGACGGCGCCTGGCAGAAGCAATCACACTATGTTCCTCTGCGTTAGTCAGTTCTTCGGCATTCTTCTTATCCTCTTCTGCAGCGGCAGCGCGGGCAGCTGCCATACCGGGCGTATCAGCATCCGTTTCCATGCGGGCCATGCGAGCCTCGTGCTCCATCTGGCGCTGCTCATATTCATTGATTTTAAGACGCGTCTGGTACATCTGGTACTCATTCTGCCGGGCAGGAACCAGCACCACAAAGGCGTAGAACATAAGCCCCACAGTCAGCACCAGCAGGACAAGAATGGTTGCGCGAAAGGCGTTCATGCGGGCAAGTATAGCAAAATAAGTTTGGTATTCAAGAAAAGAATCTGTCAGAAAATCGCCCCGTTTTTTACATGCAGGCTTGATTTCTGCTTGCATGTAGGCGCGCGTCACGTTATAACTCTGTTGATACAATGTTAAATCTGCCGAATTCCATCACCCTTTCCCGCATCATCCTCGTCATTGTCTACACAATAGCACTGGCGTGGGATGGCAGTGTTTCCCCCTTCATCAATGAGGTAACCGGCCATTGGTTCCAGCCAATTTCCACAACAGCGTGCATTGCCCTCTGGGCCTTTGTTGTGGCTGCAATCACCGACTTCTTCGATGGCTACCTGGCCCGTAAATACAACATGGTGACCAACTTCGGCAAACTGATTGACCCGCTGGCAGATAAAATCCTGGTGAGTGCCGCATTCATCTATCTGGCGGCAGCGGGAATCTGCCCGTTCTGGGTGGCAATTCTCATCATCTTCCGCGAATTCCTGGTGACCGGGCTGCGTCAGCTGGCTGTGGCTCAAGGCGTCGTCATTGCTGCTGATAAACTTGGCAAATGGAAGACTGCAGCACAGCTTGCATACTGCATCGCCTGCATGACGCATCTGGCCTACGGCGGCAATCTGTTTGAACCGCTGCGCTCACTTTCCATAGGCGAGACCGGCATGTGGTTCCGGGAAATCACCCTGTGGCTCAGCGTCGTCCTCACCTTGTGGAGCGGCGTGAACTACTGCATCAGCAGCCGTCGCCTGTTGCACGGTTGATTTGTTCTTTCCCTTTTCTACACACTCCCATGAACAAGATTTTTTTCGCATTCTGCACGCTGGCAGGGGCTCTTCTGCTGGGCAGCTGCCAGCAGAAGCAGATCAAGGCCTATTTCCTGACCGAATCCTCCAATCCGGAGGGCGGAGCCGCCTTCAATGTCCGCTACGATGGGCGCATGTACAACCGCATGCCCATCATGAGCCTTAAACACTTTGAAAAATTCCGCTCATTCATGGCAGAAGACGGCTCATATGGTATCGTTCTCTACACACCCAAGGAATATATCAACCGTCTTTTCACAGAAACCCAGCAGAATATAGGCAAACACCTTCTGCCTGTTATCGGCGGTCTGGCATATCAGCCGCTTGAGATTGACTGCGGCATCACTGACGGGCAGCTCATTATCTGGGGCGGGTTGAACGGATATGACCTCAAGCGTCTGAGCAAGGTACTCAAACCCGCCACGCCGGAAATTGAAGAAAAACGATACTTGGATGAAGACCCGCGCCCCCTGCCTGAGCTGCCGGAATCTGCAGCTCCCGTCAAGGATGAACACGGACGCATCATCCCCGAACTTTTCTCCTCTGCCTTGCGCAACAACTCCCCTGCCTCATCAGAAAAGGCAACAGGGCAGAAGCAACAGGCAGAAAGCTCAACAGTCCCGCAGAATTTCTCGACCCGCAGCCAGAAAAAGCAGTGAATCCGGGGCGTCTTGCAGCAATTTTCGTAACACTCTGCGCCTGTGCCTGGGCGCAGACACGGGATTTGGTCTTCTCACTTCCCACGGAAAATACCTCGCTTTTCACCAGCGGTGGTCATGATTACTTCATGTACGTGGAGCGTCTGTTCGAGGGCGTGAAAACCCAACCATGGGAGGCTGGCACCTACGGAATGGTTCGCAACCCGTTCCGCCCCCAGCCGGGAGCGGCCGTCATGTTCAGCAGACTGCACGAAGGAATAGATGTAAAACCCGTGCGACGCGATGCCCAGGGAAATCCGCAGGATACAGTGCATCCTATTGCTCCGGGGCGCGTGGTGCATGTCAGTTCTCACCCTGGTCACAGCAATTATGGCCGCTACGTTGTCGTAGCGCACCGCGCACCGGAAGGTATCATCTATTCCCTGTATGCGCATCTTGCCGTGGTTCAATGTGAAGTCGGCCAGAATGTGGAACCCGGCCATGAACTGGGGCGCCTGGGATACAGCGGCGTGGGACTCAACAAAACCCGGGCACATCTTCACCTTGAAATCGCACTCATGATTAACAGTCGGTTTGCCGAGTTTTACAAGGGAGAAAACAAGCATGGCAACTATAACGGACTGAACCTCATCGGCATTGACCCCGCCGTGGTACTCAAGGCATGCAAAAACGGAGAAACTTTCTCCCTTTCGAAGCATTTTGCCACCCTGAAGGAACATTATCGTGTGGCTGTTCCCTGTATTCCAGCCCTGGATATCATGCGCCGCTATCCCTTCCTTTACAAGGGCAGCAGAACAGCCACCTCCCGCCCGGAATCACTTGAAATCGCCTTCACGGCAGAGGGAGTCCCCATTGGCATATATCCTTCCTCCCGCAGTGTGCGAACCCCGCATATTATCGACTGCACTCCCATGCCCACCCTGCAGCAGAACTGCACCGTCAACCGCGTTAAAAACAGCAGCACCAATGCCGCGCTCACCCGTTCCGGGCTGACCTATGTCACCCAGTATCTATGGCATGGAGAAGCGCCCGACACCGCCGCAGCCCCCCATTAACTTCCCCTTCGCCCCCCCCCACGCCATGAAGCTTTCCCTTCTCTTCTCTCTTGCAGTACTGGCCGCCGCAACGGCACAAGCCGATACCACGCAGGCCGCCAGCCTGGTACGCGAGGGAAAACCGGCAGATGCCCTGGAAACACTCCGCGGGCAGGATTCTCCAGAAAGCTCTTTCTGGAAAGGGCGCGCACTCATTGACCTGGGGCGTCTTCAGGAAGCCGCTGCTGCACTGGAAAAAGTACCGGCCGAGCACGAATTATATCCGTATGCAGCCAAGGCTCTGCTGTACTGTGCATGGATAAGTGACAGCGTTGATTTTGCAGTTATCGCCACCCCCATGGCCACCAGCAGCAATCAGGAAATTGCCGAATTGGCCACCGCTGCCCTGGCCGAATTCTGGCTTCGCCAGCCTCGCAGCCAGGATAATTCAGCCCTGGAACGCCTGCGCCGTATGGCGGTTGACAAGCCGGAACTGCAGCCCCTGCTCCGACTTCTGGAAATCGACAACATGCGACTGCGTGGAGAATTTGACAAAGCCATTGAGCTCTGCCGGGAAATGGAGGCCGATACCGCCCTCCCCCTCATCATGCGCCAGCGCGCGCGTCTTTCCCTTTCTTCCGTTTACTACACCAAGGAAGAACGGCAGCTTCAGGCCAGGAAACAAGAACCTCAGGACATCAGCGCACTTCCCATCATCAGCAGCGATACTTCTGCCGAACCAGCCGATTTTGACGATGGCAAAGGCGAAGAAACTCTGCTGCATTTCATCTCATCCCACCCGGATTCGCCCCTGCTCGAAGAAGCATTCCGGCGTCTGCAACAGCGAGATGCCTTCCAGAAGAGCGAATACGCCCGCACGAAATTGAAAGAATGGGCAGAAGAAACCCTCAAATCACGCCGAGCCGCCACGGCCCTGCTTATTCTGCAGCATTTACTCATCCCAGAGGATGCCGCCGGCGAAATTTCCATTGATGTCACCTGTGCCAACACGGCCGCAGCCACTTGCCCCAATGAAGCAGCCACGCACACCATCCTTCTGGAACAGACCCGCTGGTTCTTCAACCGGCACCAGCCCCGTGAAGCGCTGCTCTACCTCGGCATGATTCGCAGCAACAGCGTCATCAAGGATTTTATCGAAATCCAACTGAGAGACCCAGCGCTGCCCTCCACAGCCCAAGCCTACCTGGCCTGTGCACGCCAGGCTCCTGAAAACCTGCGGCCGGCTGCGCTTAAAAACGCCTTGCTCAGCGCCCTCATCTCAGGCGATACCGCCGTGCAGGAAACAGTGCTCAACATGCCCGACATTTCCCCGGAGCTGCATTTTGATTTGCTGAGTACCCGCGCTGCTTACCTGCTCGACAAGGCCCCGGACCAGGCACAGGCAGACCTGGAAATTCTGCTCTCCACCCCAGCCCCGACGCCCGATATGCGGGCCGACGTGGAAATGGACCGTGCCTATCTGCACCTGCAACACAACCCTGCCTCTGCGCGGGAATTGCTCCTCAAGAGTGCTATCAACAACAATCTGACCAACCTTTCCCCCGAACGCCAACTTCGGTTCATTGCCCTGCAAGAGGAGGCACTGCGCCGCATCTCCGGCACCAGCGGAGACTTCAATGCCGGCAAGGAAAGCATCGAACTCATACAGCAGGCTGCAGGAAAAATGAAAGACCCGCGTGTACTGGCTGTGCTTACCCTGCATCTTGCCAGCCTGCAGTCCGCCGACGAGCAATACCCGGAAGCCCTCCGCACCCTCAACAGACTGCTGCGCAAATACCCGAGAACTGACTATGCGCCACGTGCGCTCTACATGTCTGCGCGCATTTCCGAGCTGATCGGCACGCTGGATTCGCTGAAACGCGCCGTTACCCTCTACGAAACCTGCGCAACCCGCAGTAATGAACTGAATATCAAGGCCCGCATACGCCGCGCGGCAGTACTCCTGCGCCTCGGCAAGCATGAAGAAGCCGAACAGGAACTCACCTACCTGCTCCGCAAAAATCCCGATATGCGCCCTCAGGACAAATTGATGGCCAACGCCGTGCTGGCCAACAACCAGGCCCTGCTGGGCACAGACGAAGGCCGCCGGGAAGCCGTCCGCATTGCCGGAGAAATGCTCAACGATTCGGGCTTGTCCACATGGTGGCGCTTCCGGGCGCTGCTGCACCACGCCACGCTCTGTTCCCGCGCAGGGATGAGTGACCAGGCCCTCACCGATTACCTGAAAATTCTTTCCCTGAAACCAGCCACAGGGGCATCTCCCACCGAAGCTGAATGGTCTGTGCTCTACAGCGCCGGTGCCGGGGCGGTTTCGCAGCTGCTCGAACTGAAACGGCACACCGAAGCGGCCGACATGGCAGACCAGATTGCAGCCTGGAACAAAGAAAAAGCAAGCCTCGCCAAGCGCCGTCAGTTCGCAGACTGGGCTAAATATATCCGCCAGACCAGTTTTGCCAACTAGAAGCAGGGCATTCCCCGGAACCTTCCGGCCTTTTGGGGATGTTTCTGCGTGTTTTGGCTTCACATCTGACTGGGAAGATGATAGAATACCCGCATGGCTAATAAACCTGTAGTACTTATCATCCGCGACGGCTGGGGCCGCAACCCGCAGGGCCCGGAAGCCGCCAATCAGACCGGCGATGCTACCGTTCTCGCCAAAACTCCTTTCACCGATAAACTGCTGGCCACCTGCCCGCACATGATGCTGGGCGCCTCTGGTCAGGATGTAGGCCTGCCCGATGGGCAGATGGGCAACTCCGAGGTAGGCCACCTCAATCTGGGTGCCGGCCGCGTGGTGTTCCAGGACCTCTGCCGCATCACCAATGCCATTAACGATGGTTCCCTTGCCAAGAATCCCGTAATTGTGGATGCCTACGCCAAGGCCGCCGGTAGCCGACTGCACCTCATGGGCCTCGTGTCCGACGGTGGTGTGCACTCTCACATCGACCACCTCATCGGCCTCGTAAAAATCGCTGCCGAAGCAGGCGTGAAGGATATCTACATCCACGCCATCATGGACGGCCGCGACACCGACCCCAAGAGCGGCGCAGGTTTCCTGCAGCAGCTTGAGGACGCCGTGGCTCCCTACGGCGCAAAGATTGCCACCGTGGTGGGCCGTTTCTTCGCCATGGACCGCGACAAGCGCTGGGACCGCGTTCAGATTGGCTGGGATGCCATCGTGCTCGGCAAGGGTGAGGCCTGCACTTGCAGCCCCGCAGAATACGCCCGCAAGAGCTACGAGGACGGCGTGACCGACGAATTCATGAAGCCCGCCGTGTTTGTGGACGCTGATACGCAGCGCGTGCGCGACAACGACGTGGTTTACTTCTTCAACTTCCGCGCAGACCGCGCCCGCGAGCTTTCCCGCGCCTTCATCTATGAGGATTTCGACGGTTTCGACCGCACCGTACAACCCAAGGTTCACTACGTGACGATGTCCGAATACGAAGCCTGCTATCCCACTCCGATTGTATTCGAGCAGGAGCAGCTTTCCAACATTCTGGGTGAAGTCATCGCCAAAGCCGGGCTCAAGCAGCTCCGCATTGCCGAGACTGAAAAGTACGCTCACGTCACCTTCTTCTTCAACGGCGGTGTGGAAACTCAGTTCGAAGGCGAGGACCGCATTCTTGTCCCCTCCCCCCGCGAAGTAGCCACCTACGACCTCAAGCCCCAGATGAGCGTGGGTGAAGTGGCTGATAAATTCGTTGAAGCCATCGGCAACTACGACATCGCCATCATGAACTTTGCCAACCCCGACATGGTGGGCCACACCGGCTACCTCGAAGCCGGCATCGCCGCCTGTGAGGCTGTAGACGCAGCCCTGGAAAAGAGCGTGAACAAGATTCTCGAACTGGGCGGCTGCTGCCTTATCTGCGCCGACCACGGCAACTGCGAGAACATGCTCAACCCGGACGGCTCCCCCAACACCGCCCACACCACCAACCTGGTAGACCTCATCTACTGCGGCCCCGACCAGGACACCATCACCCTGAGCGATGGTATTCTGGCCGATATCTCCCCCACCCTGCTGCACCTGCTCGGCATTGAGCAGCCCGCCGAAATGACCGGCCACAGCCTGGTGAAGTAACCGCCGGATTCCATCATCACCAATCCCCGCTTTCCTGTTCAGGAGAGCGGGGAATTTTTATATGCGGCCCGGCACGGCATTGACTTGTAACGGCCGGACTATTTGCTATAATGTGTGGCGTGATGACTTCGCGTCATTTATACACTTTTGTCTGTTCTGCAGCCTGTGTTCTGCTGGCTCCGGCAACCAGGGCCGAGCAGGAACACCCTTTTTTCCGCACAGCACAGTATCCGGCATGGTCGCAGATGACTCCGGAACAGGCCCTCACTGATACCCGCGCCGCCATTGATGAAGCACGGGCTCAGTTAGAAGCCATTGCCACGGTTGCTCCCGGAACCGCAACTTTTGAAAACACCTTCCTGGCCTGGTATGAGGCCGGGCAGAATCTGAAACAGGTCACCAACTACGTGTTCCACTTGCACACGGTTCTGGGCAAAAAAGACATGCAGCAAATGATGAGCCGGATTATGGCAGAAGCCACCGCCTACAAAGCAGAGGGGCTGCATGCCACGCGCATTGCACAAGTGCTGCGCGAGTCAGCCAATGCTCCCTGGGTGAAAGAACTCAGCCCGGCACGCCAGCGTTTTGTTCAGCAGACCCTGCAGAGCATGAACGACAGCGGTTTGTTCCTCACGCCGGAACAGCAGACCCGCAAAGCGGCTATTGAAAAGGAACTCTCGCAGCTTGGCTTCCGCTTCACGGCCTATGTGCAGAATGCCCGGCACCAGTGGCAACTACTCATCAGAACCCCTGCCGAACTGGCGGGCATGCCGCGCGGTTGGATGCAGATGGCCGAGGGCGGGGGGAAACAGGTAAGCAATGACGGCCAGCCCGCCTGGCTCATCAATCTGACCACCGTCCCCGCTGCACCGGTGCTGCGCTATTGCACGGTAGCCGAAACCCGCCGGAAATGCTGGCTGGGAACCACCAGCGCTGGCACAGACCGGGCGTATGATACCGAGCCCATCATCAAGCGCATTCTGGAACTTCGCCATGAACTGGCAACCATACTCGGCTACGCTAACTTTGCCGATATGCAGGCATCCCGCCGCATGATGGGCTGCGGGCAGAAAGCGCTGGATTTCATCAACGACATGCTGCAAAAGAGCAAACCCGCCTGGGATGCCTATGTGGCAGCCGAACTGAAACGCTTCTCCCAAGCCTGCGGCAAAGAACTCACCGAGGTGAACCCCTGGGATGTAGAATACCTCAACCGCCACCTGCCTCCCGAACGCAGTTCTTTCAATATCAATGTCATCACCCCTTATCTGCAGATTGACAAAGTGGTTGAAGGACTCATGAATATATGGGCAGGCCTCCTGAATCTCCATATCCAGGAGCTTCCCACCGTCTGCCTGAAACCAGGAGAATCCCCCAAGCCCGGCGTGGTGGAAACCTGGCACCCGGATGTGCGGTGTTTCTCCGTAAAAGATGCCGTTACAGGAAAACACCTGGGCTCGTTCTACATGGATATCCTGGCACGCCCGCACAAACGCACGCAAGCCTGGTGCCTGCCATTGCGCGATGGCAATCCCAAGTCAGACGGCTCACTAGGTGAGCCTCATCTGGCCGCACTCATGGCAAATTTCACCCCGCCGCAGCCCGGGAAACCCCACCTGCTCAACCATGGCGAACTCTACATGCTTTTTCACGAGTTCGGACACATGATGCACATGATGCTGGGGCACGGCGAGCTGCGTGCCCACTGCACCGCCGAGGTTGAACGTGATTTTGCGGAAATGCCCAGCCAACTGCAGGAAAGCTGGATATGGGAACCCGAAGCGCTGGCTACATTCACCTGCCACTATGCCACCGGCGAGCCCCTGCCCGACCACCTGGCGCAGCAGCTGGCAAATACACGTGGTACCAATCCCATCGAGATGCACATCCGCATGCTCTGCGCCAGCAAGCTTGACCTCGAGCTGCACATGCACTACCACGATAAATGCAAAGACCGCCCCATCGATGAAGTAGCACAGGAAATCCTGGGGCCCTGGCTTTTCCCCTATACCGAACAGCCCCCCAGCGAAATTCGCACTCTCACCTACACCATGGCCGAAGGCTACGCCGCCGCTCTCTACACCTACAAATGGTCTGAAATGCTTGCAGCTGATGCCATGACCCGTTTCAAGAAAGAAGGTGTACTCAATCCCTCCACCGGGGCTGATTACCGCCGCTGTATCCTGGAGCGAGGCAGCAGCATTCCAGCCATGCAGCAGATTCGGGATTTTCTGGGACGCGAGCCTGACTCCGCCGCCCTCATCGAACGCTACAGCCAGCACACCCCCTGACATGAACAAACAGCTCCTGATTCCAGTCTTCACCTCCGCCCTGTTGCTTGCATGCCAGCAGAATAAACCGCAGGAGCTCCCCCAGCTGAAAGGCACATTGGGCGGGGCCCTGATCAAAATGATTGAGGAAAGCAGGGAATTAGCCCAAAGGGAGACGACCCAGCAGGATATGCTGGTGAGTGCTGTGCGCGATGGCAGGGTAAATGAGGTAAAACACCTGATAGCCAGCGGAGTTGATGTCAATGCAACCGACCGCTGGGAAGACACCGCGCTAAGCGAAGCCGCCAAGCGGGATAATCATGAGATGCTGCGGCTTATCCTCTCCTCAAGAGCCGATGTGAACAAAGGCAATCCGCTATTGAGCGCCGTCTGCAGCGAAAAAGCGGAAACGGTCCGCCTGTTGCTCAAGCACGGGGCCGATGTCAACCAGATGACTGATAACCGCGTGCTCGGCACGCCGCTCATTCAAGCTGCGGATGATGGCAACCTGGAAATCCTGCGCGATTTATTGGCAGCTGGTGCCCGACTGGACGCTCGCCGGGAATCCGGCGAAACAGCATTGATTGCTGCCACTAAGCAGCAGCACACTGAAATTGTTGAAGCGCTTCTCCGTGCTGGTGCCGATGTGCAGCTGGCCGATAACTGGAACAGGACAGCCCTGTGGAATGCTGCTTCAAAAGGGAATCTGAAAATGGCTGAAATTCTGCTTAGCGCAGGAGCCGGGGTCAATACCACCTCCACAGACCAGGAGAGCATTCTGCATGTAGCCGCCACACACGCAGAAAGCGTGGAAATGGTGCAACTTCTCCTCCGCCATGGTGCAGAACGCAAGCTGAATCCCGACGCAGTCTACCCTTACCTGCACCCGGACTGTGCGTATGAAGTCCCATCCGATGCCCTGCTCGATGCTCTGGAAGCCGCTGGATTTGACCACGGTATTTCCCGTGAACAGACGGAAAAACAAAGACTGGAACAACAGCTTCAGGAAATCAAGCGGCTCTACCCCCATCTGCCCTAAATTACACATGTGTCACAAAGTTTTTGCGGTACGATAAATTGTAATTTATCTGCGAGCATAGCGAGCGGAATTCATAGCCCACGGCAGTGGGCGACAGATGTTAGGCAGGTGCAAGCGTGCGTTAGCACGCGCAGCGCCTGCTTCCTCAAAAAAAATAACAGGAACCCGTGGAACGGGTGACAGAATGCGACGTTTTACGTTGATGCTTAGCTTTGATTCGCCACCACCCCATTGGTGGCTCACCCCTGGCGGGGCAAACGCTACGCGTTTGTCCAACCTGCCTTACAGCCGTCGGCAGGTTTCT
>JAFZGH010000173.1 GCA_017555465.1 Akkermansia sp.
CCCGCTGCGCATCGACTTTGTGCATGCGGATGCCTTTGTATATGCCCGCCAGATGGTGCGCAACGGCAAGCTTTTCGATGTGGTGCTGCTCGACCCGCCCAAGTTTGTGCTGGGGCGCGATGAGGAGAAGGAAGAGGGCCTTAAGAAGTACAATGATCTCAACATGCTCGGCCTGCAGTGCGTGCGCCGCGGGGGGCTGTTTGTGTCCTGCTCCTGCAGCGGGCTGGTAAGCCCGGCGGAGTTTGAGAAGGTGGTCATCAAGGCCGCGCAGCGTCTGGGACGCCGTCTCCAGATTCTGGATATGACCGGCCCGGGCTGGGATCATCCCTTCCTGTCCACCTATCCTGAAGGCCGTTATCTGAAGGTTCTCTGGGCCCGCGTGCTGGTATGATTTTCACCCTTGTTATCGGTCTGGCTCTGGCCTTTGTGCTGGGGATGGTGGCGCAGCAGCTCAAGCTGTCACCCCTGGTGGGGTATCTGGTGGCCGGCATGCTGGCGGCACAGCCCTGGTGGGGGTACCCTGTAGACCAGCATGTGGTGGAGGAGTTCTCCCACATCGGCGTGGTGCTGCTGCTCTTTGGTGTGGGCTTGCATTTCCACTTCAAGGATTTGCTGGCGGTGCGCAAAGTGGCGGTGCCGGGGGCGGTGACTTGTAGTCTGCTCTGGACGGGCATCGGCGCGCTGGTGTACCACTTCTGCGGTGGAGCCGGCGGCTGGGTGGCTGCGGCTATTTTCGGTATGTGCGTCTGCGTGTCCAGCACGGTGGTGCTCACCCGCGTGCTGGAGGATAACAAGATGCTGCAGACCCCTGCCGGGCATACGGCGCTTGGCTGGCTGGTGGTGGAGGATTTGTTCACTATCATTCTGCTGGTGCTCATGCCGGTTATGTTCGGCAATGATGAGCTGTTGCCTGCCCTGGGCGGTATGGCGGTGAAGCTGACCCTGCTGGTGCTCATTGTGGCGCTGCTGGGCAAGCGGGTTATCACCAAAGTGCTCACCTATGTGGCGCGCAAGGGGTCTGATGAACTGTTCACCCTGGGCGTGCTGGTGATTGCGCTGGGTATTGCGGTGCTTTCGTCGTATGTGTTCAATGCCTCCATGGAGTTCGGCGCGTTCCTTTCCGGCATGGTGGTGGGGCAGAGCAAGTTTGCCAGCCGCGCGGCGAGCGATGCTCTTCCCATGCGCGATGCCTTTGCCGTGCTTTTCTTTGTATCGGTGGGCATGGGCTTCCAGATGGGGGGGCTGGTGGAATACTGGCCGCTGGCACTGGGAACGACTGCCTATGTGCTGCTCATCAAGCCGGTGACCGGGTATGTGGTTATCCGCCTGCTGCGCCGTCCTGCCCGCCTGGGCGTGGTCGTGGGTGGTGCGCTGGCGCAGATTGGTGAATTTTCCTTTATTCTGGCCACGCTGGCCGCCAGCACCTATGGTGTGCTGCCTCTGTATGCGGCCAATGTGATAACGGGGGCTGCCATTATCTCCATTACGGTGAATGCAGCCTTGTTCCGCTATGTGCCGAAACTGATTCAGCTGCTGGAGAAGAATGCCCCCGTGCCAGCAGATGCCGGACGCCACGTTCCGGAGCCATCGGAGAACCGCCACCGCGTGATAGTGGTGGGCTATGGCCCGAGCGGCGAAATCATGACCGAGCTGCTGCAGAAATATGATGTGGAGGTTGTCGTGCTGGAAATGAATATCGACACGGTGGCCCGCCTGAGCAAGCTGGGGATTCCTGCCCTGCATGGTGATGCCCGCCTGCGCCACATCCTGAAACTGGCAGGAGCAGAGCATGCCAAGGCTATCATGATTACTTCGGCTGCGGCTCCTTCCAAGGCGATTGCGGCGGCTGCCCGCAGCCTGAACCAGAAGATTGAGGTGATGGCCTACACCACCTACATGCGCCAGGCGCAGGAGTTGCGCACAGACGGCAGCATGGTGTTCTCCGGCGAGGAAGAGGTGGCTCTTTCCATGTTCACGGCGATTCTGCGTGACCTGGGCGCCACGGAGGAACAGGTTGGGCGCGAGCGTGTGGCCACGCGCCGCCGCCTGCTTGGTCTGCCGCCAGAAGAACTGGATATGGCCTGATATTCTTCACCCCGCCACGCCGTGCTGATGCGCTTCCGGAAAGTTCTGCTGTGGGTGCTTCCTGCGCTTATGGTGGTGCAGGTATGGGGCGGTGAGCCTGCGTTTGCCCGGTATAGTGGGGTGAGCCGGGTCTTTACCAGTGAGGATCTCGAGACTCTGGCCGAGCCTCGTTTTGCTGCTGGTCGTGCGGGCGATATGTCATATCTGCCCGCTGGTGATGATAAACGCCTGCTGATACCGTATCTGATGGGGTCGGCAGAAGGCGGGCACGTGGAGCTGGTGAAAAAGCTGCTGGAGCAGGGAGCTGACCCATCCTGGGGGCTTGAGCCTGCTGTCGTTGGCGGCTCGGTCTCGGTCTTTAATCTGCTGCTGGAGCAGGGCTGCACCGCAGGGGAACAGGAACTCGCAGCTGCGGCTGAGGCTGGCAGCGTGGAAATTGTGAAGCTGCTGCTGAATCCGGAATCAGAGCTGTGGTATCCCTTAAGCCTTGCCGTCAGAGCGGGGCGGATGCATGTGGTAAAGCTTCTGCTGGAGCATGGGGCGAAGGCGGAGCATGTGCTGGATGAAGCTGTGGAAACCGGCAATGTGGAAATGGTGAAACTCCTGTTGGAAAAAGGGAGCTATCCGTATGGCTTTGTTTTGGAGCACGCCATGTCCTCTGCCTCCTGGCGCGGGTATGATGAGATAGTCCTTCTGTTGCTGGAGAAAGGGGCGCCTGCGAGCGAAGCCCTTCCAGGAGTGGCTGGCAGAGGGGATTGGAAGATGGTGCGGCTGCTGCTGGAGCATGGGGCGCATGCGGATGCGGGAATGCCCTCGTCGGCTGAGCACGGACACGAGCAGATAGTGAAGCTGTTGCTGGAAAAGGGGGCGGATGCGAATAGTGGTATTCCGGACGCGGCTGAGCACGGTCAGGTGAAGATAGTGAAACTGTTGCTGGAGGCGGGGGCGTACGCTGATAATGGTATTTCGGAAGCTGCCGCGTATGGCCATGGTGAAGTAGTACGACTGCTTCTGGAGCATGGTGCGGATGCCGGCAAAGGGCTTGTCAGCGCCGCTGAATTTGGACAGGTGGAAATGGTACGCTTTCTGCTGGCGCATGGTGCTTCTCCCGAAAGCGCTCTTATTCCGGCGGTGGAAAAGGGGTATGTGGAAATCGTGGAGATGCTTCACCACGCTGGCGCGCGTCTGCCGCAGGAGCATTTGCTTCCCCTTGCGGTGAAAGCGGGGAACCCTGCCATGGTAGAGTACCTTGCGAAGTTCGGTTGTTCCCCAACGGCGGGACTCGGCGGAGCGGTAGAGCGGGGGGATATTGAAATGACCAGACTGCTTTTGGATATGGGCGCTGTTCCCGGCGGATTTGAGCTCCGCGCCGCCGCGCAGCATGGCTACGCAGAAATTCTGAAGCTGATTCTGCCGCTGGCTCAGGCTGAAATCAATGCCGCCAACTGGCAGGGGCAGACTCCCCTGGATCTCGCCGTACAGAATGGCCACGAGGAATGCGCGGCCCTGCTTCGCGCCGCCGGCGGGAGATAGTACGGTAAAATTCCGGGATGTGAGATAAATTCTTACCTATTCTTCATTTCGTATATGAATTTCCAGAGCTTGCTGTATAGCAAGCTCTGGAAGGAGTGTAGCGCAGGCTGTTTTCGAATTGGACAATGCTCATGTTTTTGCTAGTGAGGCAGAGATGGACTTGTCTACGCGCAGTCACATGCTACGCGTGCTCGGAGCTACTGAAGAATATTTGTCGCGTGAGCCGGAAGAAAATTAAACGCTGCTGATGGGTAGAATTTGCTGAAACCGGAGAGCGTTTTTTATTGAATAAAAGAGCATTCGCGTGAGACTGGCGAATGCTCTTTTGTTTTGCAGAACGGGAGAGGTTTTACTTTGTTGGTAAAGGACGTTGCAGTAGTGATTCTAATTGTGGACGCAGACGACGGAATATTTCTGTGGAACCATCACCGCTCAGGTGATCGTTGTCGTACATCAGGAATTTGCCGTTTTCGTACGAGAGGAAAGGTTGACCTTTGGGGATGACGGCGAGAACATCCAGAACGGAGCATAAGCCCTCTGCTTTCAATTTTTCAAACAAGGGGAACACATCTTTGTTGAGAGCCGCAATTTTTTCGTGGGAACAGGATATCGGGGACATATCAATGGGCGTCTGTCCTTTGCGGATGGCGCTCCGTACATAGCGTACAGCCTTGCCATATGCTGGCTCAGGCGTTGGCCCCAACAGAATGACATGACGCCCCATGTCGTGAATCCTTTTGATGAATTCGCGCAATGATTGATACATGAGTTCATTGGTCAGACTCTCGGATTTCCCGCCCCAATGGGTAAAACGGTGCGGCTTGAGTCGCATACGCCAGAATTGGGCAATTACTACATGCGTAATGCAGGGGTTTGCTTCAATCCATTTCATCAGGGCTTCTGCTTTTGCCTGGTCGAAATAATAGGTATCAGTATAATATAGTTCGAAGTCCCAGAAAGGAAGGGTGGTTGTAGACAGGAATACGCCGGGATGATTCATATCATGGCACAGCCGGTTGAGACCATAGTAGGCGCATTGACCATGGCTGTCACCGAGCAACAGGAGACTGGGTGTGGGCGATGCCGGCCCATTTGCATAAGCGGGTTATCTGTCTTGGGGCGTTTGATGGTGCTGTCGGCCATGTTGAAAATCCCATCGTTATATAACAAATTCTTTTTGTCTAAGGCATGGGGAAGGGTGCCGGGCTCACAGAATTTCCAGTCATCATAGGGCGCATTCTGAATAGCCTGGATTTCCGGGTACATGCTGTTTTTGATGTCATCAAGCTTTTTACCCAATACGCAAAGGCTCATGGTGACACCCCATAAGGTAAGAACGGCATAGACATTCATGTGGCGCTTTTCCACCAGGAACCAGAACAACCAGCCTAGAGCCAGGGAGAGCATGACGATAATGGAATAATCCACCCATCCGGAGATAGAGTGTTGTGAAATAAGGTAGAGCGCGATAATGGGCATGTGCACCAGGTAGAGAGAGAACGAAAAGCCCCCCACCCAGAGCAGAATTTTATTGCTCAAGACGGGCATCAGGATGCTGGTGGGCATGTAGCGCACGATGAACATGGTGCCCAGCACAACGGCTGGTGCTCCATAACTGGCAAGGAAGTTGCTGGAGAACGCTGGTATGAGAGTTGCAGCAAGACCGGTAAGCGTAAGTAGCGAGGATTTTGCTTTGCTGGCAGTATATGGAAGAAGAAGAATGGCTCCGCCTGCTAACAGTTCCCACACGCGGGGCAGGGTGCGATAGTGGGATACTGCTGCGTATTGATCCCATACGGGCAGGTTCAGCTCTTGGAAAATATCACGCAACTGGTAAGAATATCCATAACAGAATGAGGCTGTACCAATAAGCCAGATAAGGAGCATGGAGGTTTTTTTGGGCAGATAACGATATATGATGCAGCCAATGGCAAACATGAGGTATAGATGAATAGTCACCGATAAGTACCACATGTGCAGGAACGGATTCTCCAGAGCATTGGGTGCAAAATAGTCTTCCTGTGTGCGGCGTAGAAAATCATTGGCATAACAGAAAAGAGTGTAGCGTCCTGTGCGGGAGGTTTCTATCAGATTATCTCCCTCCAGCAGGTAGAATGCAGCGACCATGGTCAGCAGGACAAGGATAATCATAGGCGGGAAGATGCGAAGGAGCTTTTTCGTTGCAAATTCCCTGATGTTCAGTTGGTAGTTTTGCCGGGAGAAGGATAAAAAGAGAAGATAACCGGATATTACCAGAAAAATATCGACACCATAGAAACCATACGGGAAACAGGAGGAATTGAGGTGGAATAAGATGACGAGGAGAATGGCAATGCCTCGTAATCCCCCGATGTGAGAAAGAAACGGTTTGTTGGACATGGAAATCAAAAATGGCTGAATTAAATTCTGTTACTCGTCAGATGGTATATCGCATTTCGTATACAATGTACAGAAAAAACTGATTTTTCCGCTTCCTGCAGGGGCTTTTGGTCTCCCGGTTCAGCCCGTTATTCTATCTAAGAGTTGCGGCTCTTTTTCTTGCTCCTGAGAGGGGAATATGCTAAAGTGGACACCATGAGACGCTTTATTTTCATTTTGCTGGCGTTGGTAAGCTTGCTTCCCGTGCAGGCCAAGGTTGATGCCGGTCAACTGCTGGGCGGTCTGTTACAGATGGTCAACGAGCCGAAACCTGCTGCCTCCTCTCCTGCTTCGGTCAAAGAACCCAGTATTGGGGAGCAGATTCTGCTTTCTTTGCGTGGCGCAACCGATACAATGCTGGAAAGCTACAAGAAAGAAGGGAGGGAATACGCCAGGGAAGTGGGCGATATCATCACTCAGCGTATCATAGAGGATAAAAAAATCAATTCAACCCTGGATTCGATGCGAATTTGCTGTTGGGTGGTAGTGATTTACCTCTTTGTTGTTACTCTGCTGGTCATCTATCTACTTTTTCGACTGCGTGTGCTGTACGCCCTGTTATCCAGGAAAATTGACGCGATACCGCAGGATTAATAGCCCGGGTATTGAGCAAAACGATGACAGAACTGGGCTGTTTTACTGGGCCAGGCCGATGAGAAGCTTGTTGTGAATGCCACCGAAGCCGCCGTTGCTCATGACCAGCAGCACATCGCCAGGGTGCACATGGGTGACCACATGCGCCACAATGTCATCCACATTCTTACCCACGTAGGCCTCGGTGCCGGCAGCGCGGATGTCGGCCAGCAGTTGTTCTTCATCCAGCCGCTGCTCCGGGAGGAGTTTCTTGTGGTTTTCAATGGGGGCGATGACGGCAAAATCTGCGCCGGAAAGTGACTCCGCCAGTTCTTTCTGGAACAGGTTGCGGATGGTCGTGTTGCTGCGCGGCTCAAAGAGCACCCACAGGCGGCTCTTGGGGTAACGCTGGCGCAGGCCTTCTATCGCCAGACTGATGGCGGTGGGGTGGTGGGCAAAGTCATCCACCACGGTGACGCCGTTCACTGTGCCGCGCACCTCCTGGCGGCGTGCCACGCCTTCAAAGCTGCCCAGGGCTGCGCGAATCTGCCCGGCGCTCAGCCCGGCAAAGGGGGCGGCGCAGGCGGCCATGGCGGCGTTGCGGACGTTGAAATCGCCAATCATGGGCACGTCGAAGCGTTCGCCATGCAGCGGGCAGGGCTGTCCGCCCTCTTCTGCCGGGGAGGCCAGCAGTGTGAAGCTGCAGCCATCGGTACGGTGTTCGATGTCCGTGATGCGCACATCAGCCTCTTCACCCAGGCCCACGCTTACCATCTTCACCATTTTGAGCTCGCTGGCGGCGTGCTGGCGCACATCGGCGCAGTTCGGGCAGTCTGCATTGATGAAGACGACACCGTTGCGCGGTACAACGCGCAGCAGGCGCTTGAAGGAAAGCTTGATTTCATCCACATTGGCGTAGATGTCGGCGTGGTCCATCTCAATGTTGTTGATGATGACTACTTCGGGCAGGTAGTGCAGGAACTTGGAGCGCTTGTCGAAGAAGGAGGTGTCGTACTCATCGCCCTCCAGCACGCAGAAATCAGAATCGGTGAAGCGGCCGCCGCGTCCCAGGTTGCGGGCAATACCGCCAATCATGAAACTGGGGTTCTGGCCATTGGCCTCCAGCATCCACGCAAGCATGGATGTGGTGGTGGTTTTGCCGTGGGTGCCGGTCACTACCAGATTCCGCTTGCCCCAGAGGAAGAATTCCTTCATGGTTTCAGGCAGGCTCATGTAGCGCAGGCGGGTATCCAGCACGGCCTCCACCTCAATGTTGCCACGGCTCATGGCATTGCCAATCACCACGAGGTCGGTATCTGCCGGGATGTTTGCCGGGTTGTAGCCCTGGAAAATCTGAATCCCCTCGCTTTCGAGGAAGGTGGACATGGGCGGGTACACATTGGCATCTGTGCCGGTGACCACGTAGCCCTTGCGTGCCATGGCTGATGCAACTGCCCCCATGGCGGTGCCACAAATTCCGAGAAAGTGAACGTGTTTCATA
>JAFZGH010000021.1 GCA_017555465.1 Akkermansia sp.
GCCAGAATACGGGTGTACTTGGTCATCTTCTGGCGGCCGCCTTCCTCGCGCATCATCTTCTGCCAGGAGGGAAGCACTGCACCCATGAGCTGGGTCATAATGGATGCGGAAATGTAGGGCATGATACCCAGGGCGAAGATACCGCACTGCTGCAGACCACCACCAGAGAAGATGGTGAGAATAGAGCCGAGTGCGCCCAGCGGACTGTCGCCATCCTGGGAGGCTGCGTTGATGCAGCGGGCAAGCTCGGTCACGTCGACGCCCGGCAGCGGCAGATGCACACCGAGACGCACGATGACAATCATGGCCAGGGTGAAGAGAATGCGGCTCCGGAGCTCCGGCACCTTCATGGTGTTAGCGAATGCAGAAATCATAGTTTCCTGGGATGTTAAGATGTTGTTTGAAGTCTGATGTGCAGCGTGGGGAGCGCGGCAGCCCGGCATGCAGCTGTTTTATCCGCACTGAATTGAGGGTCAAAGCGCAGGATGATTATTCATCTTTCACTATCCCCTCTTACACAGCCGCCGGGCAGCGCTGCGCTGCCCGGCTCTGTGATAAGGTTTTTGCAAAGGCTCATCGCTGAGCCTGAATCCTTTACTGGGCGCTGAGCACCGTAAGGGTGCCACCGGCGGCCTCGATCTTGGCAGCAACAGAAGCGCTGGCGAAATCGACGGTCACGTTCAGAGCCTTGGAAAGGTTGCCATTGCCCAGGAGCTTCACAGCATCGGCCTGACCCTTCACGAGGCCCATGGCGCGCAGTTCGTTCTCGGTCACCGTGGCACCGGCTTCGAAGAAGGCTTCGAGCTGGTTCAGGTTGACAATAGCGATGGTGGACTGGAAGCGGGCGTTGTTGAAGCCCTTCTTCGGCAGACGGCGATGAAGGGGCATCTGACCACCTTCGAAGCCGGGGCGGATGGTGCCGCCGGAACGAGCCTTCTGGCCCTTGTTGCCCTTGCCGCAGGTCTTGCCCAGGCCGGAGCTTTCACCGCAACCGAGGCGCTTCTTGCGATGCTTGGCACCCGGGTTCGGCTGGAGATTGTCGAGAGTCAACATGATTCTTGAATATCTATGGTTGGTGGTTTAACTCAGATGGAGGCGTCCTTCTTCTTCTTGCCGCGGGCGGAGAGCACCTGGTCAGCAGTGCGCATGCAGAGCATGGCCTGCATGGTGGCCTTCACCACGTTTGCAGCGTTGGAGGAACCCAGAGACTTGGCGATGACGTTGCTCACGCCGGCAGCCTCAAGCACGGAACGCACCTTGGCGCTGGCCACAAGACCGGTACCGGAGGCAGCGGGCTTGAGAACAATCTTGGCGCCACCGAATTCGCTGTAGGATTCGTGCGGGATGGTGTCGTTCACAACAACCACCTTCTTCATGGCGCGCTTGGCAGCGTCGGTACCCTTGCGGATAGCGTCGGACACTTCGTTAGCCTTGCCGAAGCCGTAGCCAACCTTACCCTTCTGGTCACCCACTACGATGAGGGCGGAGAAGGAGAAGCGGCGGCCACCCTTAACAACCTTGGCGCAACGGTTCACGTACACAACCTTCTCCATCAGCTGAGGACCTTCCTCAACGGGAGTCTCGGTGCGGCGACCACCCTCACGGCGCGGGCCGCGGCCAGGACGGTTGCCATCGCGACGGGGAGCGCGACCACCACGCTGCTGCGGGGCGGCTGCCTGCGTCGTCTCTTCGGCCGGAGCTTTCGTTTCTTCAGTGTTCATTTTTCTATAAACCTTTCTTCTTTAGAATTTCAGACCAGCCTCACGAGCGGCGTCGGCCAGGGCCTTAACCTTCCCGTGGTAGAGGAAACCACCGCGGTCGAACACAACCTCAGTGATACCGGCGGCCAGCGCGCGCTCACCAATCAGGGCGCCCACCTTGGCGGCGGTCTCCAGATTGGCCTTCTTCAGCTCAAGCTGCTTGGTGCAGGCGCTGCAGAGGGTCACACCCTTGGTGTCGTCGATCACCTGGGCATAGACGTGCTGGTTAGAGAAATTGACAGCCAGACGGGGACGCTCAGCGGTACCAGCAAGCTTCTTGCGGATACGCAGATGAACGCGGGAACGGATGGCTTTGCGATTGATAGTGCTCATATTCTTCTATTAATCTTTAAAGGGTTAGAGATGATAATGATTACTTGCCAACGCTCTTGCCTTCCTTGCGGCGGATGTACTCGCCCACGTAGTGGACACCCTTGCCCTTGTACGGCTCGGGCGGATAGTAACCGCGCACTTCTGCTGCGAACTGACCGACAAGCTGCTTGTCGATACCTGCCACCGTCACCTTGGTGTTGTCGGCTACCGTTACGGTAAGACCGGCGGGGATGGGGTGAAGGATGGGGTGGGACTTGCCGAGAGCCAGGTCAAGGGCATTGCCCTTAACGGCGGCCTTCAGACCCACACCTACGATTTCGAGCTTCTTCTCGAAGCCCTTGGACACACCCTCAACCATGTTGGCGATGAGGGAGCGGCTGGTGCCGTGCAGAGCGCGCACCTGACGGTCCTCGCTGGCGCGGGAAACGGTCAGAACGTCGCCTTCCTGAGCAGCGGAGATACCGGCGGGCATCGTCCACTTCAGCTCACCCTTAGCACCCTTTACGGTAACATCTGCACCGTTGATCGTCACGGTCACGCCGGCGGGAACGGTGATAGTCTTTTTACCTACTCGAGACATATTCTTATATCAGGTCAGGGGTTAATGTTACCATACGAGAGCGATGAGCTCGCCACCAATCTGCTGCTTGCGAGCCTGAGCGCCCGTCATCATGCCGCGGGAGGTGGAAACGATAGAGATACCAAGGCCGTTCATCACGGTCGGAATCTCGGCGGAAGGTACGTACACGCGGCGGCCCGGCTTGGACACGCGCTTCACGTCCGTAATAATGGACTTACCTTCGTTCGTGAACTTGGACTTCACCTTGATGGCCTTGTCCTTGCCTTCACCAACGATCTCGTAGCTCCAGATGTAGCCTTCAGCCTGCAGGATGCGGGCGATTTCAGCCTTGATACCGGAGTAAGGAGCGGTGAAACCCTCGTTGCGGGCGGCACCGGCGTTCTTCACGCGGGTAAGGAAATCTGCGATAGGATCACTTAATACTGCCATAATCGTAATTTAGTTAGGCGTTTTCTTCAGTCTTCTTGGTGGGCTTGCGGAAGGGAATACCCAGCTCTGCAAGCAGGTCGCGACCTTCTTCGTCCGTGTTAGCGGTGGTTACGAAGATGATGTCGAAACCGATATTACGCTTGATCTGGTCCAGCTCAATTTCAGGGAAGATGGACTGGTCCGGAATACCGATGGCATAGTTACCGCGGCCGTCAAAGGACTTGGTGGGCAGGCCACGGAAGTCGCGGATGTTGGGGGCGGTAATGTTGATGAAGCGATCGAGGAACTCCCACATCTGGGTGGAACGCAGCGTCACACGGGCGCCGAGGACTTCACCCTCGCGGAGTTTGAAGTTAGCCACGCTCTTGCGGGCGTAGGTCATAGCCGGCTTCTGGCCGGTGATCTTGGCGATTTCAGCAACAGCATCCTCAACAGCCTGCTTGCGGTCGGGGTGCTTGCCCATGCACGTGGTCACCACAATCTTTTCAAGACGGGGAATCTGATGCACGTTGGCATAGTTGTGCTTCGCCTGGAGGGCCTTGGTGACCGTCTCCTTGTAGTATGTAAGCAATGTAGGTGTGCTCATAATATTAGCGGGTCAGCTCTTGTTAATAGTTAGTTTAGTGATGGCTTAAGCGCGGAGTTTCAGCCTTGCGGCATCAGCTCACTTTCTTCACATTGGAGATGTGGATGGCGCCGTCGATTTCCTTGATGCCGCCTTCAGGATCAGCTTCGGTGGGCTTGGTAGCCTTCTTGAGGATGCGGGCACCCTCAACCGTCACGGTCTGCTTCTTGGCATTCACGGAAAGAACAACACCACGCTTGCCCTTGTTCTTGCCAGCGATAACTTCTACGTTATCACCTTTCTTCACGTGGGTCTTCATCGTTTGTGTTTTTCTTTGTATGTGTTTAGGCCACACTACACCTGTAGTGCGGGGCACCCACTATACGCTCTTCCTCATCACGCGTCAAGCAAAATAACGCGACTTTTCTCTCTTACGCGGCATTTTTTTCAAAAACGCGCCTGCGGGCATACGCAAAACGCCAGCTGAGCAGCGCAGCAGTGATAGTGAGCGCCACCACAAAGCTGACCCAGGCCCCCATTGCACCCATTGCCGGCACCAGGTAATCAGTCCGTATCAGAATGCAGGCCAGCGGGAAACCAATCCCCCAATACGAAAACATATTAGCCCAAGTGATGGCGTGCGTATCATGGCAGCCACGGAGCAACCCGCTCATGAGCGCCTGCAACGCATCCGAAAGCTGGTAGACCGCGCACATGCAGAGCAGCGCCGCCGCCACTTCAATAATGGCCGCATCATTTGTATACAGCCCGATTATCTCGCGCCGGAAAAGCAC
>JAFZGH010000174.1 GCA_017555465.1 Akkermansia sp.
CGAGCTGTCCAGCGAAAAGTAAGCCCCGGCCCCATCCCTGGGCGTGCCGGTAAGCGCACCATGTCGAATCTTCAGAGCCATAACTCAATAAACCAGATACAAAGTGTGAGCCTCAATAACCTCCAGAGCATCGTAAGCCTCCTGGGTCATCACCTTAATATCAAACAAAGTTGTATTCGTCCGGATATACCCTCGCAGCAGAGTTTCAATCTCGCCCCGCGTGTGGTAGAACTGGTGCAGAGTGGCTGCATCCAGCACATGCGCCTCCACCTCATCCAGCGGATTATTGGTAAGCCGCACACCTGCCACCGTATCCCTGGTAGCCTTCTTCAGCACCAGCCCATCGTCTGGAGTCTGGTCGAATTGCTCCTTCTTCGCCATAACCCCAACAGCATTGCTGCCATTGGGAAGGGTGCCTACATTCCAGCCTGAAATACCCTTGGCCACCCAGTCAGCCTTCATCATCGTGCGAAGCGCACCACCCGGCACAGTATTATTAAACAACTGCCCCGTAATGTCCTGGCCATACTCATTACGCACACCGTTAGAGGCAATGCCCACCGGAATAATCCATGGCATGCCCATGCTCTGCGGCACACTTGTACCCACCTTAACAGTTCCCCAGCGAAACGCCTGCGCCGGTGCCACGTTGGTACCCAGCGCCACCATACGCCCGGCAGCATCGCGCCCGATGGGGATGCCGCCCTCAATAACCTCATCTGTGGAGTACATCACCGTGCCGCTGCACAAGGTTGTGGCCTGCGGCACCATCATCTGGTTGTTGGCATTCACACCCACCGGCGCGCCCTGGGCCACCGGAGCCTCCGTGCCCAGCTTCACCGTGCCATCTTCGGTCGCCGTGGCGGGGCGGCTCGCCTGTGCGCCATTACCGGCCAGGCATACCCACCCTGTTTCATCGAACCACTCGTACACCAGCACCTTTCCGGCATGAGGGCTGGTGAAACCAAGGAAGGGTGTGCGGTCGCCATACCAAGCCGCATCGTACCGAAGGAAAGCACCACCTTGCTCCAGTACAGCGCTCTTCAGACGCTGTGCCGGGCGTTCGGCAGAAGTCGCACCTATCGCCTCCAGGCTTTCTGCCCAGGCCAGCTCCAGCCCGGCACCGGCAGGCACCTCAATGGGCGCGGCAAACTCCCATGCCACATCCGCGCCGTTCGTCCAGGTCTTGGGCTCCTTGCTCCGGGTCAGCAGCGCGCGGTTAGTCCCGCCCTCGCGCAGGTAAACCGCCAGCCAGAGCGCTGTGCTGCTGGTGTTTCTAATCGCGGGCACCACAAGGCCGCTGAGCAATACCCCATGCGGAACCATATCCGCCGGCAACCGCCAGGCCGTCCACTCCCCTGTACCCGCCGGCTTCTCCTCCAGCACGTTGAGCACTGCCGGCACGTTCACGTAATAAACATGGCCTGAGTTGCAGGTCTCTCCACTGGTCGGGATTTCCTCCACAGAATTAACCAGGTGCTTCACAATGCGGTCTCCATCAAGCCCATCTTCACCAATCGCCTTGTGCGGCTGCTTCACGCCATTCAGCACCCAATAACCATCAGCCGAAATCGTGGGGATGAACTCACGCGGAGCATTAGCAATCAACTCCTTTGCGCTCTCCAGCACCGCCTCGGCGCCCTCCTTGGCAGTTTCGGCACCATCCTTGGCAGCCTCAGCATCATCCACCAGGTCATCAACACCATCCAGCTTATCCAGCGCCTCCTTGGCAGACTCCAAAGCATCCTTGGCATCCTTCCCTATATCCTTCACCCCCTCAGCCACACGCAGCGCCTCATTCATGGCCTGCACAGCCACCGTGCTCGCCTGCCACTCCAGCTGCACCCGCTTATTCACATCACCCGGCAACAGCACATTCAGCGTCCGGTGCGCGTAAACACTCCGATCCACGGCCGCCAGCTTCCCCAACGCAGAAATACGCCCTTCAAGCAAACGTACCTTTTCACCGGTATCAGCCGCAAGCCATACCTCATACTCCCAGCGCCCCTCCGGCAGCGGAGGAATCGAAACCAGCACCGTGTTACGCGAAGCATCAGCCTCACTCAATGTCAGCTCGACATCAAAATCCAGCCCATCGCAATGCACCGCTCCTGCAAAAGTCACCCCATCCAGCCCGGCAGCATCGCCGGTCTCTGCGTCCATGAACCGAAACGTACTCTGCCACCGAGTACCCGCCAGCACGCTCAAATTACTTGAAACACCAAGAAAATTAAACATACCACCTTAATACCACAGCCCTCATCAAAAAACCTATTCCCGCAAACGAAAAAGGCGGGCCAGGCTCCAATCCACCTGACCCGCCCCGGTTTACTTCATCACTATCATTCTGCGCACTGAATCTCAATCACAGAAGACTCGTACTTACGCGTAGCACCGAAGCTCATCTGCGCAACCACCTGGCCGTAGTTCACACGCTTCTCAGCAGGGCCCTCCACGCGCACACTCACATCATTCCACGGGCCGAAATACACATGCTCCTTAATCCACATCGGGCAGCAGCGCACATCCGTAGTACCGGCCTTATACGGCAGCATCTCCAGCTCCACCAGCTGTACACCCAGAATCGAACTCAGCTTGCCGCTCTGCATATCCAGCACCTTCCACATCGGGTCAGACACCTCAAAATACTGCATCAGAGCCATAATCTGAGAGCTGCTCATAGCCATCACCGGCGTAGTCACACCAGGAATATAAGCATGGCTTGCCTTCAGACGCTTAAGGCCCTCACGAATCTTGCCCAGCGTCATATTGCTAGCTACCTTGGAGCCACTCTCCACAAAATCCGGAGCGATTATCTGCGAATCCGGCAGATCCTTAAGCACAGTGCCATGCTTGCCCAGGTAATTAGTACCCAGCATACCGCCGGCAATCTCCTCATCATACGGACTATCAGCAGCCGTGGAAACAGTCAGCTTGCGCCAGATATTCTGAGAGTCCAGACCAATACCCAGAATATTGGCATCCTTCGTACGCTGACTCTCTGCCTTGATTTCCGCGATGATACCAGGCACCTGCTCCTTCACCTGCGTAGAATACAGCTTGACATCACACGTGAACTCATGCGCCGTATAGAAAGCCACCGGCTTCATCTGGCGCGTACCATAAGTATCACGAATCGGATCCTCCACATTCTGGAATGCAGAGCGAATACGCTTAATCTTGGAACCTGAGCGGTAATCAATATTCACCGCGTTACCCACACAACAAGGCATGTGCGTTACCCAGGGAGAAAGCACACTATGCTCCTGCTGCAGCTGACGAGCCAGAAGACCAGACCACTTCTCACTATACTTCTGGTCGATAGATTGATTAATGTTACTTGCGTCCATGTCACCTTCATACCACGCACACCTCAGAAAAACCTATTCCCACATCCGCAAAACCTTTTCCCGATTCCGAAAAAAACACCCCCGGAGCCTCAGCCCCAGGGGTGCCGTATGTTATGCCAACGAACAACCGAAACTCAATCATCAATCCCGTGCAGCTTATTCAGCTCACGGTTAGCACTCGCATGCAGCGGGTGAGAAACATTCAGAACCGCAGCCATCTTCTCCTTATCTGCGTAGAACGCATCCAGCTGCTGCTCACGCGTCAGCTTAGGCGCACCAGCAGCGCGCCCGGCAAAACCACCATTCTCTGACAACTTAGAACGCATAGCGTCAAGCAGACGGATACCATAC
>JAFZGH010000175.1 GCA_017555465.1 Akkermansia sp.
GAGGTTTTTCTGGGAATCCTGCATTACGATGGTTCTCTGGGGAAGCAGGATAAGGAGGCAGCTTTGAAGCACTGGCGCTCTGCTGCCGAAGCGGGGATTGCGGAGGGACAGTACCGTCTGGGACGCGTGCTGGCGCGTGAGAAAGAGACGATTCAGGAGGGAATTGAGTGGCTGGAGAAGGCGGCTGCAGCGGTGCCGCAGGCGGCTACTGCATTGGGAAATGTTTACTACCAGCATCTTCAGGATGGCGGGTCGGCGGCTGCCGTGTGGTATGAGAAAGGGGCGCTGGCAGGTGACCCGATGGCGCAGCACGTGTTTGCCGAAATGCTGCTGCTGGGTGACCCGGTGGAGCAGGACGAGGAACGCGGCCTTGCGATGCTGCGCATGGCGGCGGGCCAGGATTATAAGCCGGCTATGGCGCGTCTCATCAATATCTTGCGCAATAGTAAGAATGCAAAGGAAAGTGAAAATGAAGCCGCTGCTTGGGATGCCCGCTTGCAGGAGCTTATGAAAATACCGGCAGAACAATCGCAAAAGTAAGCGAAACCGTACAAGCGCCGGGGGTTTTGTATTGACTTGGCGGGCGTTTGCTGCTATAAAATCTGCACCGCGTTATGTTACAGGAATATTTCTCAGCCCTCATTCAGTTGATTGCCGGTTTTGGTTTTGCCGGTCTGATTATCATTCTGAGTATCGTTTTCGGTCGCCGCTCCAAGATGCGCTCCGCCATGGATGTGCCTTATGAATGCGGTAACATTCCTGAGGGTGATGGCTCTCCGTCTTTCTTCTCCATCAAGTTCTATCTGGTGGCCATTCTGTTCCTGGTGTTTGACCTGGAGGTGATTTTCCTCTATCCCTGGGCACTGGGTTTCCAGGATGTGGTGATGAACAATGGTGAGGCTTTTGCTGCCATGACCGCCTTTATCGGCGTGCTGATGGTGGCTTACCTGTATGCCGTGGGTAAGGGCGCCATTACCTGGCATCGCAACCCGACGCCCCGCCGCTGAGGCCTGCCTGCAAGTATGTAACCTTTTCTTCTGCCGGTTGGGCAATTTACCCAACCGGCATTTTTTTACCTTTCAAGTAAGATGAAAACGAACGCTCAACAACGCTCTGAGTTTTTGAAATCCGCCCTGCGCGAACGCATCCTGATTCTGGATGGCGCCTGCGGCACGATGGTGCAGAAATACCACCTGACTGAGGCAGATTACCGAGGTGAACGCTTTGCGGATTCCCGGCGGGATCTGAAGAATAATAATGATCTGCTGGTGCTCACCCGTCCGGAGGTTATTCGTGAAATCCACGCGGCGTATGCCGCAGCCGGGGCAGATATCATCACGACGTCTACGTTCTCTGCGACTTCTATCGGCCAGCACGAATTCTTCCACTTCTCTGCTCGCGAGGAACATGACCAGGCTTATTATGATGAAGTGCTCCGGAATGAGGAACTGGCCGCTTTGGCGCGGGAGTTGAATCTGGCTGCCTGTGCTCTGGCCCGTGAGGCGGCAGAGGCTGCAGAAGAGCGGGAGAATCGTCCGGTGTTGGTGGCCGGCTCCATTGGCCCTATGGCGGTGACTACGTCTCTTTCTCCCAAGGTGACTGACCCCGGATTCCGCGCGGTGAATTTTGACCAGTTGTACCGCGCGTACCGCGAACAGGTGAGCGCTCTGGCAGATGGTGGGGTGGATATTCTGCTGCTGGAGACGATTTTCGACACGTTGAATGCCAAAGCTTGCCTCTACGCTATTGATGAGTTGCGCCAGGAACGCGAACTGCCGCCGGTTATCATCAGTTTCACGATTACTGACCGCGCGGGTCGCACCCTTTCCGGGCAGACGGTTGAGGCTTTCTGGAACAGCGTGCGCCACGCTGCTCCGCTGGCAATCAGCATTAACTGCGCCCTTGGCGCAGACCTCATGAAGCCCTTTGCCGTCAAGCTGGCAGAACTGGCAGACTGCGCGGTGTGCCTGTACCCGAATGCCGGGTTGCCGGATCCTCTCAGCCCCACGGGGTATGCGCATTCTGCTGCGCAGATGGCGGCTATCCTCCAGGGCTTTGCAGAGGAAGGCCTGCTGAATATTGTGGGTGGGTGCTGCGGCACAACTCCGGAATACATTGCCGCTATCCGCGAGGCGGTGCAGGGCTATGCTCCTCGCTCTATCCCCGCTTACTCTCAGGACGGCACATTGCGCCTCAGCGGGCTGGAGGCATACAATCACCACCGCAGCCAGGGCTTGCTGTACGTGGGCGAGCGCTGCAATGTGGCGGGCTCACCAAAGTTTGCCCTCCTGATTCGTGAGGAAAAGTATGAGGAAGCGCTGGAAATTGCCCGTGCACAGGTGGAGAAGGGGGCCAGGGTGCTTGATTTCTGCTTTGACGATGGGATGATTGACGGCCCAGCCGCCATGACCCGGTTCCTGAACCTGGTGGCAGCTGAGCCGGATATTGCCCGTGTTCCCTGCATGATTGATTCCTCGAAGTGGGAGGTGATTGAGGCGGGGCTGAAGTGTGTGCAGGGCAAGGCCATTGTGAACTCCATTTCCCTGAAGAATGGTGAGGAGGAGTTCCTGCGCCAGGCCCGCATCATCCGGCGTTTTGGTGCGGCTGTGGTGGTAATGGGCTTTGATGAGCAGGGCCAGGCCTGCGGATATGACGACCGCGTGGCGATTGCCACCCGCGCGCACCGCCTGCTGACGCAGGTGGTCGGGTTTGCGGAGGAGGATATCATTTTTGACCCCAACGTGCTGACTGTGGGAACCGGCCTGCCGGAGCATGCTGAGCTTGCGCTGCACTTTTTCCACGCTGCGGCAGAAATTCACCGCCTGTTCCCGCTGTGCCATCTCTCTGGCGGCATTTCCAATGTGAGCTTTGCCTTCCGCGGCAATAACCCGATTCGTGAGGCTATGCACAGTGCGTTCCTGCATCATGCTTGCGCTGGCGGTCTGGATTTGTGCATTGTGAATGCTGCCCTCATGACTCCGTATGAGACGATTCCGGCGCACCGCCGCAAGTTGGTGGAAGATGTGCTGCTGAATTCGGCAGAAGATGCTACGGAATGCCTGATTGCGTATGCTCAGGAACTGGCGGCTGCGCGTGAGTCGCTCAAGGCTGCCGGCAACGGCTCGGCGGTTGCCGCTGCACCAAAACAGGCAGACTGGCGCACCCTCAGCGTGCAGGAACGCCTGTCCCATGCCCTGGTGAATGGCATTACCGAGTTTATTGAGGCCGATACCCGCGAGGCGCTGGAACTTTCCGGCTCTCCTCTGCAGGTGATTGAGGGGCCGCTTATGGAGGGGATGAAACAGGTGGGTGTGCGCTTTGGCGCCGGGCAGATGTTCCTGCCACAGGTTGTGAAGAGTGCCCGTGTGATGAAGCAGAGTGTGGCTGTACTTACACCGTTGCTGGAGCATGAAAATGCCGGGCAGAAGGCGGCTGCCACTGTGGTGCTGGCCACGGTGAAGGGGGATGTGCATGATATTGGCAAGAATATCGTGGGCGTGGTGCTGGCGTGCAATGGTTTCCGCGTGGTGGATCTGGGGGTTATGGTGCAGCCGGAGCTGATTCTGGAGGCGGCCCGACGTGAAAACGCTGCCCTGGTGGCTCTTTCCGGGTTGATTACTCCCTCGCTGGATGAAATGGCCACTGTGGCCCGCATGTTCCAGGCTGCTGGTATGAACACCCCCCTGCTGGTGGGTGGAGCAACTACCAGCCCGCAGCACACCGCCATTAAACTGGCTCCTTTGTATCCCTCTGGTGTGGTGGTGCAGTCGGCAGATGCGTCCGCGATTGTTCCCGTGGCAACGGCGCTCACCGGGGCAGGCCGGGAGGCATTTATCGAAGAGCTCAAGGCTGAACAGGCTCGTTTACGCGAGGCTCATGAGCAGGCCTCTGCTCCTTTACTGCCTCTTGCAGAAGCTCGCCAGCGTGCTGCTTCGGCTGGGGCGCAGCCCATTCCTCAACGCACGGGGGTATTCACTGCCGGGGTGCCGGAGGGGTGCTCCTGTCACACGCCGCAGCCGGATTTCCCGCTGGCCTGGCAGCAGATTCTCGATAGGGCAGATTGGAATATCACGCTGCATACTTTTGGTTTGCTGGGTGGTAGTGAGGCGAAGAAGCATGAGGCGGCGCAGCTGCGTGCCGATGCAGAGGCGCTCCTGCAGCGGGCCCTTGCGGAGTGCCGCCTGAAGGCCCGTGCCTGTTTTGGTATCTGGCCGGCTGAACGCTGCGGTGCAGATGATTTGCTGCTGCCGGATGGCACAGTGCTGCATACACTTCGCCAGCAGAAGCCAGGCGCGCAGTGCTGCCTGGCGCTGGCTGATTTTGTAGCTGCAGAGCAGGGGTATGCTGGTGCTATGCAGGTGTCTATACATGGCGCAGATGATTGGGCGTCTAAGTTTAATGCTGCAAATGACCCGTATGGCGCTTTGCTGATTGTTGCGGTGTCTAATATGCTGGCTGAGGCTCTGGCGGAATGCGTGCAATCCATTGTGGAGCAAATATGGAGCGTGGATGAGAGTCGTATGATTCGTCCGGCGTGTGGCTACCCCAGCCAGCCTGACCACGCTGAAAAACGTACTGTTTTCCAGCTCTTGAACGCAGCAGAGCGCACAGGCGCAAGCCTGACTGAAACTTGCATGATGCAGCCTGCTTCCTCGGTCTGTGCACTGGTGTTTAATCACCCGGAGGCGAAGTATTTCTCTGTCGGGCAGATAGGTGAAGACCAACGGGCTGATTATGAGGCCCGCACCGGGCGTCGCCTTGATTGAAACCGTGAAATTTAAACACCGCCTCCGAATGAACGGAGGCGGTGCGTTTTTTTGTGAGAGAATATCAGCCGCGGAACTTCGCTTTCTGGTGTTGCCAGATTGCGAAACCTATTGTAATTACATTAGGTATCCACAGTACGACATAAGGTGTAATGCCACCAGCCTTACGGGAAAGTTCGCAGAACACAAGGGCCATGAAATAGAGAGCCGCCACCATGATACCGATGGCGAAACCAGTAGAGGTGTCTTTACGGCGGGCGGTGATAGCCAGCGGTACTCCGATGAGGGAGAAAACAAAGCAGGCGCAGGCAAATGAAGCACGCTGAATTCCCTCGGTTTCAAATTCTCGCTTCTGCTTTTTGTTCACTCTCTTATAAAAGTCCAGCTCCTGGCGCACCTCTGTCCAGAGCTTTCCAGCGCAGGGGAAAGTCGGGGCAACGGAGGCAATCAGCCCGTATTTGTCCACCTTGACGGTATCTTGAAGTTGAGCTAGTTCAACCTTTTCCAGTGCAACGGAGATTTCGGCATTAGTGAATCTGTTAGCCTTGAACTTTTTCTGGTTCTTGATGGGTATATGTACACGCAGGGGCATGACCCCGATAGCCGGCATATCGGTCAAAGGCCCGTCGGAACGTTCAATCCTTGCGTTCTTGAGGGTGAGGGAAAGCAATCGTGTCTTTAAATCAAAGTCTCCGATAATTGCCGATTCCGCGTGTATGGCGTCAAAATCAGCGCCAATGCCACCACCGTCTGCAATCGGGTATACGTGCAGGCCTTTTAACTCATCGCCCTCGCGATGCTCGATGTAAAGCTGAACCTTGTCGAGCTTGGTCATGCTCTGGCTGGAATTGAGCAGATTGCGGGGGTTATCCATGGCTGCCTGCATAACCAGTTCGCTCATGGCATTCTTGCCTTTCGGGGCTACTTCAATGTTGATGTAGTAGCAAAGCCCGGAGAGAGCAATGCCCAGACCGATAGCCGGGGCACTGAGACGCCACAGGCTGAGCCCCGCCATGCGCATGGAGGTGAGCTCATTATCTGCAGCGAGTCGTCCGTAAACAAGAAGTACGGCTGTGAGGAATCCCCACGGCACGGAGAAGGTAAGGGAGAAGGGGATGACCTGGACGATGAAGTCGAATACGATGCTGGGAGGCGCGCCGCTTTCAACCAATAATTCGTGCAACTGTTTGAAGAGCTGGCCTAATAATAAAAGCATGGTCAGCGAAAGTACACCAAGAAAGGTGACGGAGATGAGTTGCTTGAGTATGTAGCGGTCAATGGTTTTCATGCTGACCTCATCATTCTATCATAATTGATGACGCTTGCAAACAGGAAAAATCAATTTTCTATACTTTTTAAGCTGGAAAGCTGCTGCCAATTACTTCATTTCCACTTGCCATGCCAGTAAGTACATAGTAAAATACGGTCATGACCTTATTAGAAATACTCAGAGCCATTTTTGAGATTCTGGTGCTCTGGGCCCTTTTTTACCAGCTGTACCGCGCAGTGAAGGATTCGCGCGCAGCCGCTATCCTGGCGGGGCTTATTGCGACGGTAATTCTGGGTTATTTCCTGCTGGAACTGACGCATGCTGTGGTGCTCAAGCAACTGGCTGGGCTTATCATCGGACCTGGTACGATTCTGGTTATCCTGTTTCAGCCCGAAATCCGCACGGCTCTGGCCCGTTTCGGTTCCAATAAGTATATAGCCCGTCTGCTGGGTAACCAGCAGGAAAATCAGGATTTTGTTTCGATGGTGCGAGAATCGGTATCCTATCTGGTTTCCAAACGATATGGAGCGCTGATAGCCATTTGTCGTTCACATAAACTGCAGGAGTATGCCAAGACCGGTACGATGCTGGATGCGCAGTATACCCGTGAATTGATTGGTACCATATTCATGCCCAAGACTTTGTTGCACGATGGTGCGGTGATTGTGAATAATGAACGTATTGTGGCAGCCGCTGCTATTCTTCCGGTTTCCAATCGGGAGCTGAAGGATCGCAGCATGGGGCTTCGCCACCGTGCAGGTATTGGCCTGGCTGAAGCTTCCGATGCCGTCGTTATCATCGTATCGGAGGAAACCGGGTCTGTATCCCTTGCCGTTGGTAATGTGGTGCAACGTGATATCAACCTGGATCTCTTGTCTGACCGCTTAACAAAACTTCTTTATTCTTATGCGACACAGGATCAGATTGCGGAAAATTCTGACTACTAATTGGCAGGCCAAGCTGATATGTCTGGCGGCTGCCGTGGTGGTATGGCTCATGGTGAACCATCTGTTGGTTCGAGGCGCCAGCCCGGAGTGGAGTATTGATGATATACGCCTTTCCATGCCTGAATAAGAATCGTATGATGAACGCTTATTTTATAGCTGGAACTGATGTGGGTGTGGGAAAGACCCATGCTATCTGCGCGTTGCTGCGCGATTTGAAACGGCGTGGTATTTCCTGCATGGGGTGTAAGCCGGTTTCTTGTGGAGACCGCAAGGAGTTGCGCGCTATGCGTGAGGCTGCGGATATGCCTTCTATCAGCCTGGAGAAAATCAATCCTCTCTATCTTCGTACGGCAGCAGATCCTCGTGTGGGGGCGGAGTTTGAACGGTGTGAGGTAAATGTGGCGGCTCTGGCTGATTCTGTCCGGCTATTGATGCAGGAGTTTTCAACTGTCCTGGTAGAGGGAACGGGAGGCTGGGAGACTCCGCTGCGCTCCGGTTATACCATGGCTGCATTGGCCAGTGAATTGCAGTTGCCGGTGGTGTTGGTGGTGAGCAATCGTCTGGGGGCGGTGAGCCAGGCAATTATGACGGTGCGGGCCATCAGAGCCAGTGGATTGGAATGCCGGGGGATGATACTGAATCAGCTGAGTGAGGAGTGGGATTCTGCCGCGGTTACCAATCGTGCAATGCTGGAGGAGTATACGGGGGTGCCTGTGTTGGCTGAGTTGATTCTGGGGGAGGATGAGCTGGATTCGTCTGTTGTGTTGGCGTAATTCAGATTCCTGTTTTTCAGAAAAGAACACCCCGGTTCTCATGAACCGGGGTGTTCTTGTTGAAAAAGGTCAGAAATTAATCAGCCCTTGAGGGAGGAGGAAGCCTTGAAGCTTACCACCGTGCTGGCGGGAATGGTCATGGCCTCGCCGGTGCGGGGATTGCGGCCAGTGCGTGCCGGGCGGGTCTTGGTTTCAAAAGTGCCGAAACCTACAAGCTGCACTTTTTCCGTAGCAACAGCTTTGGTGATGGCGGCGAGAGTGGCATTCAAAGCGTCGGCTGCGCACTTCTTGGTGGCTTCCGGGCCGAGTTCCTTCTGGATAGCGTCGATGAGCTGAGTCTTGTTCATAGTATGAGGGGATTCAGTAACGTGCAGAATATATCACCCTAAAATCCTCAACGCAAGCAATAAATGTGTTTCTTTCAAAAAAAATGGTCATCCCCTGTATTTCTCGTACGAAATAACCTGAGCGTCACGCATATCAACGACATACGGCGTTGCGTGCTTGAACCAGGCGCCGGTGTTCAGAATGCGGCGTCTGCCAAAGCGCCAGTTGCCGAAACGGTGCAGATGTCCGAAGATAACGACTTCCGCTGCGGGAAAGTAATGTCGGGCAAATTGCTCACAGCGGCGGGCGCAGGTGAGCCAGCTCCACACGATGCCCAGCGGCCGCTGCGGCGGCCAGAAGCAGTGCATGAAACCGCGGAGAAGCGGGTTGGAAAAGTTCTCGCGTCTCAGCATGGGCGGAATCAGCTGGCACATGGCGCGCGAGAGCTCCAGCCTGCTTTCGAGATGTTCATCTGCCTCCGGGAAGGAAGCCATGAGGTTATGGCACTTCTGCTTGTTCTGCAGGTATTCCCACCCCCAGGGGGCTACTTGCTTGTACAGTGCGTGGCCGTGCATGGCTACCACACGCCCACCCCAGAACCGCGCCATGAGGGCAGGGGTATCCGGGTCGTGATTTCCGGAGATTTCCACCAGCTGCACACCGTGGGCGCGGCAGAGACTGCGGAATTGTTCTCTGGCGGCAAGCCCGCGTTCCTGCCAGGCGCAGGGCCGGGTCTCGGCCAGGTCGCCCACGACGACCAGTATATCGACGCCTTGAACTAGGGAGTCCAGTGCTTCAACTGGTGGCGCTTCGCAGCGTTCATGCCCCAGGTGCAGGTCTGAAACAAACCTGACCAGTGCGCCAGGGGGCGGTTCAATGTCGATGATGCAGCCCATGTGCTGATTTCTTACAGATTGCGCTGGCGCACGGCTTCATACAGGCACACGCCCGTGGCTACGGAGACATTCAGACAGGGAACTTTGCCTGCCATGGGGATACGCACAAGGAAATCGCAGTTTTCCTCCGTCAGGCGGCGCATACCATCGCCCTCGGCGCCCATGACCAGGGCAATGCCTCCTTTGAAGTCGATATCGTACACCGAGCGGTCGCCATGGTCGGAGGTGCCCACAAACCAGATGCCGGCATCCTTCATCTGCTTCATGGTGCGGGCCAGGTTGGTCACCTGCACAAAGGGCACATTCTCTGCCGCCCCCACGGAAACGCGCAGCACGGTTTCAGTAATGCCCACGGATTTATCTTTCGGGGCAATGACGGCGGCCACGCCTGCGCCATCTGCCGTGCGGAGGATGGCGCCCAGATTGTGGGGGTCCTGCACGCAGTCCAGCACCAGGTAGAGTCCCTGTGGCTGGGCTTCCAGAATATCCAGCAGCTCACCCTCGGGACGGGGCTTCACCACGATGGTGGCAGCGGGTTTCTTTTCGAAACGGGTTTCGGTCTTGGCGGTGTGCTTGTTGGCGCGGGCTGTGCGGTCGTTGAATTTCATGCTTGTTCTTGAGTTAAAAGGTTGAGGACTTCTCCGGCCATCATGAAGCCGAAGGTGCCGGTGATATGGGTGGCAGAGCCGAAGCCGCTGGCGCAGCCGATGCCACCTTTCTGGTGAGCTTCGCGTTCGCAGCTCACGGTGCCGTCGCATTTCGGGAAGCGCGGGCGCTCGGGCGAATACACGCAGCGGATGCCGATTTCCGGGCACTTATCCTGCAGTGGCAGGTCATATTCCCTGCGCAGGGTCTTGCGCAGCTGGGAGAGCATGTTGTCCCCGCAGCTGCGGGCTAAATCGGCCACAGCAATCTGCCCGGCATTGATTCTGCCGCCCGCGCCGCCACAGGTAATGAGCGGTATGCTGCGCTTGTAGCATTCGGCAATGAGGTGCGCCTTGGGGCGCATGCTGTCAATGGCGTCAATCACCACATCTGGCTGGGTGTCGAACAATCTCTCTGGTTTGGAGACGGTGTAGAAGGCCATGATTTCCTCCACCTGCACGGCTGGGTTGATGGCGCGCAGGCGTTCACCCATGGCTTCCACCTTGGCGCGGCCGTAGTTGCCATCCAGAGCGTGTATCTGCCTGTTGGTGTTGGTGATGCAGAGGTCATCCATATCCAGCAGGATGATAGTGCCCACCCCGCTGCGGGCCAGTGCTTCAGCTGCCCATGAACCCACACCGCCTATGCCGACCACGGCCACTCGGGCCGCTGCCAGGCGTTCTGCCGGTTTGACTCCATACAGGCGGGCAATGCCGCCAAATCGTTCCACATCCATCATTTTTCGTCGTATACGCGGGTAATGCGTTCTATTTTGGTGGCCTTGCCGGTGGTGCAGTCCACCTCGATAATCACTCCGTTTACCATGGCGGGGAATCCGCCAATCGGGAAGCGGTTGGGCAGGTTGGTGATAAGTCCGTAGAGCACGTTTTCGGCATCGCGGCCGATGACGCCATCGCGGCTGCCGCACATGCCGGCATCTGTCAGGTAGGCCGTGCCGCCGGGCAGGATGCGCTCATCTGCCGTCTGCACGTGCGTGTGCGTGCCGATGACGGCACTGGCCACGCCATCCATGCGGTAGCCCATGGCAATCTTCTCGCTGGTGGTCTCGCCATGAAAATCCACCAGCACCGCATCTGCCCCCGCTTCGCGCAGGCGCAGAGCTTCATCGTAGCCCTGGGTATAGGGGTTTTCTGCTCCGGGGCGCATGAAGGTGCGGCCTTGCAGGCAGAGCACACCCAGCCTGCCAGCCGGGGTATCGATGATGCAGCTGCCGGTGCCGGGGGTGCCAGGTTGCAGGTTGAACGGGCGCAGCACGTTGGGGGCTTCGGGCAGCCAGGGAATCAGGTCAGATTGATCCCACACGTGGTCACCCAGCGTGATGACATGCACCCCGTGCTCCATGAATTCGCGCGCCAGCCGGGGAATGATACCCTTGCCGCCGGCGGCATTCTCACCATTTACCACCACGGCATCCACCCCGTACTCGGCCTGGAGTTCAGGCAGAGCCTTGTACAACGCGCAGCGGCCGGGTTCGCCCACTACGTCTCCCAGAAAGAGGATGACCATCAATGCCTGGTGTTGGGCCCGCAGGGCACTACCGTTACCGGGATGCTGGCCGCACGCACCAGTTTTTCTGCGGTGTTACCCAGCAGAATGGAGGTGAGCAGGGAATGGTGGCGGTTGCCGATAACCAGCTGGGTGATGTTGTGGCGGCGGCAGAACTGGTGCACGCAGTCTACAATGTCATCGCTTTCCTCTGCCTTGGCATAAATCGGGATGCCCCATTTCTTGCTGATATTTTCGCCCAGCTGCTTGGCGCGGGCATCGGCAATGGCAAGCACGGCCTGGCAGGCATCCATGCGCTGGTAATCTACATTCGGCAGGTTGCCGGGGATGTCCCCTGCACCCATGCTGGCGCCGGAAAGGCTGCCCGCAGCGTCAATGATGCAGGGTTCCACCGCATGTAACAGGTACATCTTGCCGCCGGTCTTGCACACCATTTCGGCGGCAAAGTCCAGCACAGCCTGCCCTTCTTCTGAAAAATCGGTTGCTGCTAATATTCTGACCATGCCCGCATATTAGCACGCTTTGCTATAATAGCCAAGAATAAAAAGCCGCCGGAGTATTCCGGCGGCTGAAAAAATCTGGCAGTGAAGCCGGTTTACCCGGGCAGGCATTCATCCTCCACCATCTTCTCCAGTGTCTGGCGGCGGCGGATGATGCTCCACTTATCCCCGTCCACGAGAACTTCAGCCGCCAGCGGGCGGGAATTGTAGGTGGAGGACATGCTGAAACCGTATGCGCCAGCGCTCATTTCGGCCAGCACTTCACCGGGCTTCACATCGGCAATGCGGCGGTTCTGGGCCTGGAAATCGCCGGATTCGCAGACGGGGCCCACAATGTCTGCCACGATTTCATCCCCGCTGTGTTCCTGCACGGGCCAGATTTCGTGGTAGCCTTCATACAGGGCAGGGCGGATGATGTCGTTCATCCCCGCATCAATCATCTTGAAGGTCTTGGCTTCGCCCTTCTTTTCGTAGATGCAGGAGGTGAGCATGGCCGCGGCATTGCCCACCAGGCGGCGGCCGGGTTCCACCAGAATTCTGATGCCCAGCGGCTGCAGCAGCGGGATGATGGCATCTGCATAGCTCTGAATGGTAATCTGCTCCGGGTGTGCGGCCCACCATTCCGGCTTGCCGGATTCCAGACAGCCGTCATACACGATGCCGATACCGCCGCCAATGGACCAGAACTCAATGTTGTAGAGCTCCATGAACTTTTTGACGATGGGGGTCACTTTCTCAATGGCATCGGTGAAGGGTTTGACTTCCGTCAGCTGCGAGCCGATGTGCATCTGCAGGCCCTTGATGTGCAGGTTCGGCATTTCGGCGGCAATGGTGGCGTACACTTCCTCAATGCGGGTGATATCCACGCCGAACTTGTTCTCCGCGTTGCCGGTGGTGATGTATTTGTGCGTGTGGGCATCCACATGCGGGTTCACGCGCACGGCCACCGGGGCTTTCACTCCCATTTCCCCGGCAATGCGGTTGATTTCGCGCAGCTCGTTCTCGCTTTCGCAGTTGAAGCAGTAAATCTGCTGCTCCAGCGCATAGCGGATTTCCGGTTCGGTCTTGGCCACACCTGCATAGGTGCAGAGGGTCGGGTCGCCCCCGGCGTTGATGACACGCCAGAGCTCACCCGCAGAAACGATGTCGAACCCGGCTCCCTGCTGTGCCATGAGGTTGAGAATCGCCTTGTTTGAGCAGGCCTTCACAGCATAGGCCACATGGGCATTCAGCGGGGCAAGGGCGCTGCGGAATTCGGCCAGGTCATCTGCAATGGTCTTTTTGCTGTACACAAAGACCGGAGTGCCGACAGCTGCGGCAATATCGCCCAGGTTGACCTCCTCGCAGTGGAGTGCACCGTTTTTGTAGGCAAAGGAATGCATGGTTTATTCTTCTGTTTTGTTGTTGAATTTTTCGACGTGGCGGGGCACTTCGTCAGAGATGATGGTGGCTACCCAGGAGAGGTCGCGCGAGTTTTCCAGCGCCAGTTTGATGAGCACCATGATGGGCACGGCCAGTAGCATGCCGCAGGGCCCCCATACCCAGCCCCAGAACAGCACGGCCAGCAGCACTACTGAGGTGGCAATGCCGAACTGTTTGCCCAGGAAGATGGGTTCGATGCCGTTACCAATCATGAAGTTGATGAGGATGTAGCACACGGTGATGACGGCGGCGTCTCCCCAGCCGCCCATGAGCAGCGCCATGATGATGGGCGGAATGGCCGCCACAATCGAACCGATGGTGGGGATGTAGTTGAGCACGTATGCCACCACACCCCAGAGGAAGGCAAAGGGTACATCCCATGCCGCGCAGGCTCCCCATGCCAGCGCACCCGTCGTGGCACTGGCGATGGTTTTGATGAACAGGTAGCGCTGAATGCCGTTGAGCGCCACGGTGAAATCCTCCTTGCCCTTGGAGCTGCTGGGCAGCTTGTGCAGGTTCTTCTTGAACAGCTTGGCCTCACCCAGCATGAAGGTCATGAGTACGAGCACCAGCGTGCAGGTGGTCACAAAGGAGATTGCCTGGCCGGATATGGCCTGCACCATGCCGACCAGCTGCTGGGTATCAAACAAATCCTGTGGGGAGCGCACGATTGCGCGGGCCTGTTCCTCCAGTCCGAAATTGCCCAGCCAGTGCATGAGCTCGTTGTATTTTTCCACCATGCGCACCGTGAATTCCCCCTGCAGGGTGGCCTTCATATCCGCCGCCAGGAAATTGATGACGCTGCCCACGCCGAAGAGGATGCCGCCATCTGCCACTACGGTGGCAGCCACGGCCAGCCAGTGCGGAAAACGCAGGTATTTGCTGAGCAGCTTGGTGATGGAATAGCTGATGATGGCCAGGAAGCTGGCCATGAGGATGGGCAGAATGACGCTGCGCGCAGCCTGCAAGCCGTAAATGACGATAACGGCTGCGGCGGCAGTGAGGAGGAAACGCGCCCCTTCACCGAAATAATGCGGCGGTTCCTGCTTGGGAGAGGTGGACTCAGTCATAAAATCGCGCGTATTGTACACGGGCGCGCGCGCCAGTTCAAGGCAGAAGTGCGCCAGAATATTCAAAAACACGTTTGCGTCTGCTCACGCATCCGGTGCGGTGTCCGGCCAGTCGTGGCGGGGGTAGCGGCCTGCCAGGTCTTTTTTCATCTGGGGGTAGCCGTTTCTCCAGAAGGAGGAGAGGTCGCTGGTGATCTGGTAGGGCCGTTGGTTGGGTGCCAGAATTTCCACCAGGCATTTCACACGGCCTTCTGCCACGGTGGGTGTGTGCGGCACGCCGAAGAGCAGTTGGCACTTGAGGCCGAAAACCGGGGTGCCGTCCTCCCGGTAAAGCAGCTTGACTTCGCGCCCGTTGGGCAGCTTGATGGCTTTGGGGGCGTATTTGTTCAGGCATTCGCGCTGCCAGGGGGAGAGCCACTCTCCCAGGATGGGTAGCACCGGCCGGCTCTGGATGTCTTTGTAGCTCACGGCGCCATCGCAGAGCATGGTGATGGCGACGAGGCGGTCTTCTTCTCCGAAATCGGGCAGATCCAGCTCGGGCATGGCGGCGCGCAGGCAGGTGAGACGGTTAATCCACTGCAGCACGTGGCCATCCCATCCCTCC
>JAFZGH010000176.1 GCA_017555465.1 Akkermansia sp.
CGATGGACAACTCATATGGTACATGGGAGAAGATTCTGCCATAATTGCCACCCCCTGGGGTGTCCCGCTGCAGTCGCCCAGGCATCTTTCCCCCATCTTTACTGTAGAACGCCAATTCTGATTTCCATGCTTGTAGCTCTGCTCTCAGATATCCATGACCACGACACCCACCTGCTGCTGGCTTTGCATGCAGCAAAGGAGAAGGGGTGCACCCACCTGCTGTTCATGGGGGATATGGCGGAGCTGTCCACTTTCCGCACCTTGCGCGAAGAATGGGCCCACCCCATTGATTTGGTTTTCGGCAACAATGAGTACGAATGCACCAGTTTTGCGCGCATGGCTGCACAATGTCCGCAGACAACCCTGCACGGCACACAGGCCTCTCTTGAACTGGATGGGAGGAAGCTCTTTTTCTGCCACCTGCCTCGCACCGCCATTCAAGCAGCCGGCAGCGGTCAGTACGACGCGGTCTTCTACGGACACACCCACACACCGGCAGTCAGCATTGTAGGAGACCAGACGCTTCTCGTCAACCCCGGAGAAGTCTATGGTCGGCAGAATGCCCCGACCATCGGAGTTTACGACACCACCAGCAACACGGCCCGCATCATTCCCATCTGATATTAAGCACATGGATTACCTCGTGTACAATCTGGCTACCCTGCCCCCGGAAACGGTTGATATGAACCTGCTCTCTCCTCAAGAACAGGAACAGACAGCCGTGCGGGGATGGCGTTTTGCTCTCATCCGCACTCTGCTGCGGAGAGAACTGGCGCGCCGATGCTCCCTGGCTCCACAGGAAATCCAGTTCACCTACGGTCCGCAGGGCAAACCGGAATTTACCCCGCAGCCATTCAACATCAGCCATTCAGGCGATTGCTTGTGCATGGCGTTTCATCACCGCACCATCGGGGTGGATGTCGAACGTATACGTCCCCGTGATTTTTCGCGGCTGGCACCGCGATTCATGTGCCCTGAACAATTGCAGGCTTTTCTTGACCGTCATTGTCCGCAGGAGGAATTCTATGCCTGCTGGTGTGCCGCAGAGGCTCTGGTCAAACGTGCTGGTGACAGTATGTGGCATGCGCTGCACTATCCCTTCATCTACGAGCACGGGCGCATCATCTGCCTGACTGAGGCCGCGCCCTCACTCCAACTCTTCACCCCCATGCCCGGCTATTGCGGGGCTGTAGCCTACACTTCAGAATAATCGACACCCATGCCATTCCACACTCAACTTATTATAACCATACTTACCGGCTCTCTCACTTTCTGTCTGTCGCTCGGTGCAGCAGGTGCGCTCCTTCAGCGCAGCAGCAAAGATTTGCCGCCGGTACCCGTTTTTCCCGGCAGCAATTTCCCCGGTGTGTTTACCAAATTCTACACGGCTTTCTTTCTGATTACCTTTGCGCTCTCAGCGATAGCTGAATGCTCAATGGCAGGCGAAACGGAGCTCACAGACCAACACCTGCCCGATTTACTCATCAGTGCGGCCATTCAGGTGTTGCTCTACCTCCCACTTATCATCGTCTACTTTGCGCAGCCCTCGCAGCCGCGGGTGGGCGTCACGTTACCGCATAAGCTGCTGTGGTGTATTCTGGGGGTAGTCATTCTGTTTATTCCCGCCGCCGTGCTCCAGATTTCCGGCTTCAACGACTGGCTCATCGAAGTTACAGGCTGTCCCGCCCAGCAAAATGTAGTAGAATACCTGCAGTCGGGTTCTCTGAGCATCAAAATTACCATGGTTGTCATGGCCGTCATCGTAGCTCCCATTACGGAGGAATGCTGCTTCCGCGGCTGCCTGTACAACATTCTGAAACAGTACTCATCACCGCTGCTGGCTGCGGTGGCTTCCGGCCTGCTCTTCGGAGCCATTCATACATCACTGGCGCATTTAGCACAGCTTACGATTTTTGGTATCCTGCAATGCTATGCTTATGAAAAAGCCCGCTCTCTCTGGCTGCCTATCGCTCTGCACATGCTCTTCAACGCACTGAGTGTCACCATTCTCTTCTTATGTCCGATACCAAACTAGCACAACTAGGAGAAAATGCTATTCTCCAGCGTCTGTTACACCAGCTTCCTGTCAATGACTCTCTCATTACCGGGCCGGGTGATGATTGTGCGGTTGTTGCTCGCGATAATCAATGGGATTCCCTGCTGAAGACGGATGTCGTCGTCGAAAGCCTGCATTTCACCCCGGATACCGAACCTGAACGCATCGGGCGTAAAGCCCTGGCTCGCGCAGTTTCAGACATCGCGGCCATGGGAGGGCTACCCGAACACGCCCTCATTACCGTGCTTTGCCATCCCTCCCGCCCTTTCGCCTTACTGGAGGGTATTTACCGCGGCATGTCTGCACTGGCTCGAAAATTCGGCATTTCCCTGGCGGGCGGAGAAACCTCCGGCTTGCCATACGACGGTCTTGTCATCAACGTCGCACTCACCGGACGCGTCGAACGCGGCCGGGCCATCTTGCGCTCCGGCGGCAAGCCTGGCGATATAATTTTCGTCTCCGGCCTCCTGGGCGGCTCTTTCCCTTCGGAATGGCATCTTGACTTCGAACCCCGCGTCGAGCTCGCCAGAGGCCTCCTGATGGCAGGAATCCGCCCTTCTGCGATGATGGATCTCTCTGATGGGCTTGGGACGGATTTACCGCGTCTGGCAGCTGCCAGTAACTGTGGTTTTGAAATCGACACGTCAGCCCTACCATGTCGCCCCGGTTTTTCTGCGGAGGATGCTGTTTCACATGGCGAGGACTATGAGTTACTCCTTACTCTCCCCCCCGATCAAGCGCAGATGCTTGCAAATTCACCGTTTGCAAACGACTTGCACAAGATTGGAAAACTGACCCCTTTCCCAGTCTCAAATCTGGCCGCCGGATGGCAGCATTTTAACGCATAACACCCTTGTTTCTAACCGTTAAAGAGAGCCTTCCCGGCTCTCTTTTTTTGTCTTTAAATCAAACCGCAAAATTACTTCACTATATTAACTATAAACGCCTTGCGATATTTAGACACCTGCGTTCTACACGCCAACAGGGGCACTTGAGACATCTTCACAAAAATATCAATAAAACTTAACAATCGGGATTCCTGCAGACAAAAAAAATAATTTACTGTGGAACGCTCATGGAACACCGCTTTCAGGGTAGAAAGACGAACCGGATTTGAAAAAAAACTTTTGCCCGAAGGAAAGAAGTGGCATATTGCACCCCGCACCTCCCGAGCGGGGGAGCAAAACAACACGACTTAGACCTACGAAAAATAGACGGAACGGAAAACGATGGAAAAAGTAAAACAGGAGAGTGAAGCCCTCTGGGCGCAGATTATGGAGAATCTGCGCACCCATGGGCAGGCGGACGGGTATGCCATCGATTTCATCTCCGGGCTTCGCCTGGTGGAAGACACCGGCACCAGACTTATAATCGAGTATCCCGAGGGGCTCATGCTTGCATGGCTTGAGCTCAACTACAGCGAATATATAGAAACAGCTGCCTGCAATGTGCTGCAGGCTCCGCGTGAATTGGAATTTGTAGAGGCAGGAAGCCTGAAGGCTGTGAATGAGGAAGTAACGGTCCCCTGCCCTGCACCGGCAGCTAAGGAGGAAACGCCGGCAGCAGCTCCGCGCCGTGCCACCCGCAGCACCCGCGCCCCGAAACTGCAGAGCAATCTGAACGCGGATTACACGTTCGAGAACTACGTGGTGGGCTCCAGCAACCACTTTGCGTTTGCTGCGGCTCAGGCACTGGTGAACTCCGATGAACGCGTTTTCAACCCGCTGTTCATTTACGGCAACTCCGGTATGGGCAAGACCCACCTGCTGCACGCCATTGGCAATGCGCTGCGCGCCCGCCGCGAGAATGTACAGGTGCTCTATGTC
>JAFZGH010000177.1 GCA_017555465.1 Akkermansia sp.
CCTTCATCTGCTCTTTTCCGATAGTGTCGAGAATGTTCATCTTGTCTCCTTCTTGTGTTGTGTAAATGTTCAGTGAGCCTCCCGGCTCGGGTGGGTGCGACAGTCTACACGATTTTTGGATTCTTGGCAACCCAAATTTCATAAATTTGTGCATTTTTTTGAATTTAGCTGCCAAAAGTGGTGAAAATCAAGGCAGTAATGTGGTGTGGCGGGAGTTCTGGGTTGACATGGCAGGCGGTGTGGTATATATAACGCGCGAACACGTAACGCAGAAACAACCATGCCCGCCCGCAAGAAATCCATCAAACGCAAGGTCCGCAACTGGACAGCCGCCGATTCCTCCGAACTTTACGGGGTGGAGAACTGGAGTAATGATTATTTCAGCGTGTCCCGCGCGGGTGAGGTGAATGTGCACCTGGTGGATACCGATGGCAGCACGAAGGAGGTGAGCCTGCCGGATATCATGAAGGGGCTGGAGGAGCGCGGCACGAATGTACCGGTGCTGCTGCGTTTCCGTGACCTGCTGCATGCGCGTATTGATGAGCTGAATAAGAGCTTTGCCAAGGCCATCAAGGCCGCCGGGTATACGGGCAAGTATCGCGGCGTGTACCCCATCAAGGTGAACCAGCAGCGCATGGTGGTGGAGGAGGTGGTGGCACATGGCCAGCGCTACCACTACGGGCTGGAAGCCGGCTCGAAGCCGGAGCTGATTGCCGCCATGGCCTACATGCGCGATGCGGAGTCCTTCCTGATGTGCAACGGGTATAAGGATGATGAGTTCATCGACCTGGCGCTCATGGGGATGCGAATGGGGATGAAAATCTGCCTGATTCTGGAGATGCCCAATGAGCTGCCGGCCATTCTGCGCCGCGCCGAGGCGCTGGGCGTGGAGCCGATTCTGGGGGTGCGCGTGCGTCTGGCATCCAAGGGCTCCGGCCATTGGAGTGAGTCTGCCGGTGATAAATCGGTGTTCGGTCTGAATGCGGCCCAGGTGATTGATGTGGTGGATACGCTGAAGGCCGCAGGCAAGCTGCATTGCCTCAAGGCGCTGCACTACCACCAGGGCAGCCAGATTTCCAACGTGACCGTGATTCGTGGCGGCCTTACGGAAGCCTGCCGCATCTACATTGACCTGGTGAAGGAGGGCGCCCCCATGGGCACGCTGGATATGGGCGGTGGTCTGGCGGTGGACTACGATGGCTCCAAGACGAATTTCCATTCCTCCTGTAACTATTCGATTGAGGAGTATGCCCGCGACATCGTGGAGGTGGTGGGCGAGCTGTGCACTAAGCACGGGGTGGAGCATCCCACGCTGGTGACGGAATCCGGCCGCGCGGTTTCGGCCTACCACGCGGTGCTGGTGTTCAACGTGCTGGATGTGACCAGTGCCCCGGGCAGCGAGGCTCAGCCGCCCGCTCTGCCGGAGAATGCCAATGATATCCTGCTGGCGCTGGATGAAACGCACCGCATGCTTACCCGCAAGAATATCCAGGAGTGCTACAATGACGCCATCTACTACCGCGACCAGCTGCGCGCCATGTTCCACCACGGCAATGCCACGCTGCGCGAGCGTGGCGTGGGCGAGGCCATCTACTGGCATATCATGGGGCTGATTTCCCGCCGCATTGCCGAGATGAGCGAAATCCCCGAGGATTTGAAGGAGGTGTCTGACAACATGGTGGACTACTACTACTCCAACTTCTCCGTTTTCCAGAGCCTGCCGGATTCCTGGGCCATTGACCAGCTCTTCCCGGTGATGCCGATTCAGCGCCTCTCCGAGCGCCCCACGCAGAAAGCCGTGCTGGTGGATATCACCTGCGACTGCGATGGCAAGGTAGACCACTTCATTGACCGTGAGGACGTGGCCAAATCCCTGCCGCTGCATGAGGTAGACCCCAAGGAGAATTATTACGTGGCTATCTTCATGGTGGGGGCGTACCAGGAAACCCTGGGCGATCTGCACAACCTGCTGGGTGATACTAACGTGGTGAGCGTGCACCTGGAAAACGGTCGCCCGGTCTTCACCCACGAGGAAGAGGGCGACAGCGTGGCCGATGTGCTCTCCTATGTGAAGTACGATGCCAAGGACCTGGTGGCCAAGTTCCGTGCCCTCGCAGAGCGCGGCGTGGAGAACGGCCTCATCTCCCCCCGCCAGCGCCGCGATGCGCTCGAGGCCTATCGCAACGGCCTGAGCGGGTATACGTATTATGAGCTGTAAGTGAGGAAGTGCAGCAAGATGAGCCCGCGCAAGCGGGTGAAAGATGACAGGCAGGGGTAAGCCCGCAACGCGGGCGTAGCCCCTGTTAGCCGAAAAAAAAGATTCTGGAGCCCATGAAATGGGTGACAGAGGCGGTGTGCTAATTGGCGCTGGCGTTCCTAACGTGATTGTTTATCTTGCCGTCTGATGCATCTATGTGGTAGGATGTCTGTGGGGCTATGGGAAATTCTTTTGCAAATATCTACGCGCATCTCATCTTTCATACAAAGGCTGGCGGCTTGACCATGAACGAGGATGATTTGCCTCGCATATTTCGTTATATCGGCGGTGTGATTCGCGGTATGTCCGGTCATGCCTTAGTTGTAGGTGGGCGTCCGGATCATATCCATGTTTTGACCTTGATGCCAGTTACGATTGGGCTGGCTGATTTTGTGCGTGATATTAAATCGAACAGTACGAAATGGATAAAAAACATTGACCCGGCTTACAAAGACTTTGCCTGGCAAGAAGGTTATGGTGCATTTTCTGTAAGTGAATCAAATAAAGAAGCTGTTATCCGATATATTGAAAGGCAGAAAGAACATCATAAGGCGCATTCGATGCAGGATGAGTATTGCAGTTTCTTGAAGAAGCATGGCGTTGAGTTGAAAGATATTCATTGGTGGTGTGTTAAGAACGGTTCTATTGAGTAGCCTCTGTTCTGTCACCCATTTCATGGGCTCCAGCATAAATTTTCGGGATAGCAGGGGCTGCGCCCGCGTTGCGGGCTTACCCCTGCCTTTCATCTTTCGCCCGCGTTGCGGGCTCAAAATTTGGCGAGCGTAGCGAGCGGAAATCATAAGCCCACGGTAGTGGGTGTTAGATGTCAGGCAGGCGACCTGTGAGGGCGTAGAAAGCGAGTGAAGCGAGACTCGGAGCCCCAAGCGCCTGCTCCAACAAAAACGAACCGGAGCCCGTGTAACGGGCGGCATAATGCGGGGGCAAAAGGAATATATCAGCAACGCAAATGACCGTTCATTCAATACCTACAAGCATTGAACTCGATAGAGTGGCGTATGCCGCCTCTTTATGCCGCCCGTTGCCCGGGCTCCCTCATTATTGTACTGTAATCGAGGGGATCCGCTCGCCCCGCTGAAGCGGGGCGGCTCCACCCCATCGCTACGATTATTCCGCCCTGACGGGCTCAAACACACGTGATTACATTGTCACAGGCGCAGATTACACTTGCACAGAACAGGTAGTTATGATATAAGCCCCGGCGCAAAAAACGGGGCTTATAATTATATGAAAGACATTCTCCGCAAAATCAATAGTTTCATACCCAAGGGTGTTATCTGCCTGATTGTGGTATTCGGGC
>JAFZGH010000178.1 GCA_017555465.1 Akkermansia sp.
ACCACCCTGAAGACCCGTGAGAAGCTGGCGGTCAAGGTGTTTATGCGCACTTCTGCCTACGATACTGCTATCTCCAACTACCTGGGCCACCGCGCCGAGGATAGCACCAAGAACAACTTCACGGTGTCTCTGCCCTTCAACCAGACGCTGCGCTATGGTGATAACCCCCACCAGCCCAGCGTGATGTATGGTAACTTTGATTCCATCTTCACCCAGCTGCAGGGTAAGGAACTTTCCTACACCAATATCCTGGACCTGGATGCCGCGGCTTCCCTCATCATGAACTTCCGCCGCCCCACGGTGGCTATCCTGAAGCACACCAATCCCTGCGGTGTGGGCCAGGACGATGAAGACTTGGTGGAAGCATGGAAGCGTGCCTACCAGACCGATACACAGGCTCCCTTCGGCGGTGTTATCGTGATGAACCGCCCGATGACAGAGGCTCTGGCCCGCATCGTGGGCGCTATCTTCACCGATGTTATCATTGCTCCGGATTACGAGCCCGAGGCCCGTGCCATTCTCACCAAGAAGAAGAACTGCCGCATTATGCGCATCGATATGGATGCCTGGCGCGAGTTCTGCAAGGTGCCCATGGTGCGCACTGCTCCCGGCGGCCTCATGACTGTGAAGCGCGATGACGAGGTGATGGGTCTGGATAACCTGGAAGCCAAGGTGGTGACCAAGCGTGTTCCCACGGCAGAGGAGCTTGAAGCCATGCGTTTTGCCTGGCGCGTCTGCAAGCAGGTGCACTCCAATGCCATCGTGTTCACCAACAAGAATGGTACGCTGGGTATCGGCGCCGGCCAGATGAGCCGCGTGGACTCCGCCAAGATTGCCGTGTGGAAGGCTGGTCAGGCCGGGCTTGAGCTCAAGGGTAGTGTGATTGCCTCCGATGGTCTGTTCCCCTTCGCTGACGGTCTGCAGACGGCCATTGATGCCGGCGCTACGGCCTGCATTCAGCCCGGCGGCTCCATCCGCGATGAAGAGGTGATTGCCGCGGCAGATGCTGCCGGTATCGCCATGGTGTTCACCGGTGCCCGCCACTTCCTGCACTAAAGCAACGGATTTCAGAATCCCCGGTTCTGCAGGTGGCAGGGCCGGGGTTCTTTTTTCAACAGATTAATCCATTCGCAACTCTCATTCTTCATTATGCATCTCGGTGTTAATATTGACCATGTGGCCACGCTGCGCCAGGCCCGCTATGCCACTATGCTGGATTCTCACAATGTGGAGCCCGATATCGTGGCGGCAGCCCGTGCCGCCCAGGCGGGCGGGGCAGATTCCATCACGCTGCATGTGCGCGAGGATCGCCGCCATATGCAGGATGCCGATGCCTTTGCTGTGCGCCGTGAGGTGAATCTGCCGCTGAATCTGGAAATGGGGGCTACCCCCGCCATGCTGGAATTTGCGCTGTGTCTCAAGCCGGATTTCGTGTGTCTGGTGCCGGAGCGCCGCGAGGAAATCACCACGGAGGGCGGGCTCGATGTAGCCGGTCATCTGGAAGAACTGCGCCCACTGGTAGCTGCGCTGCTGGAAAACGGCAGCAAAGTGAGCATGTTCATAGACCCGGAGGAAGCGCAGGTGCGCGCGAGTGCTGCCGTGGGGGCGCCTATGGTGGAGCTGCACACCGGCCGCTTTGCTAATACGCTGGGAGAGGAACGCACTGCAGAGACTGCGCGCCT
>JAFZGH010000179.1 GCA_017555465.1 Akkermansia sp.
ATGAGTTGAGGGCGTGTTATTATGAAGACCTATGAATAAGACTCAACTTATCGACTGCATTCAGGCCAAACTCGGTGAAGGCGCAACCAAGAAGTGTGCAGAGACGGCTCTCAACGCCGTGCTCGGTGCCATTAAGGATGCTGTTGCTACCGATAAGGTTCAGCTCGTGGGCTTCGGTACTTTCGAGATGAAGACGCGTGCTGCCCGCACGGGACGTAATCCGCAGACCGGTGCTGCCATGAAGATTGCAGCTTCCCAGACTCTCTCCTTCAAGCCTTCCTCCGTGTTCAAGTCTGCCGTTCCGGCCAAGAAGACTTGCAAGAAGGGTGGTTGCAAGAAGAAGTAAGGCTCTTTCCTGCTCCGGTAGATTTTCATCAGTCCTGTTGCCCGGGTTGCGTCTCTCCGGGCCGCAGGGCTTTTTTATGCTTAAAATCAACTCTTTTTTTGAGTTGAGGTGTTCCGAACCCGACTTTTGGATTTACATCGCGCGCGCATTATGGTAAACATATTGCGCTATGGACTTAGAGCAACGCGAAATAAGTGCAGAAACGATTTCCCCGTACTTCGAACAGTACTTCGGGCACAAGCCTGAGGTGATTGCTGCCTCTCCCGGCCGCGTGAACCTCATCGGAGAGCACACCGACTACAACAATGGCTTTGTGCTGCCGATGGCCCTCAACAACATCAACGTGGTGGCAGTCGCTCCTTCTCCCACCGGCAAGCACCGTTGGATCGGCGCGCTGGGTGAAGCTATGATTGAGATTGACCCGGCCGATGTGACCAAGCCTGGTGACCCCTTCTGGAGTAACTATGTGCGTGGTGTTATCTGCATGCTGGAACGCCGCGGCATCAAGGTGCCTGCTGTGGATATGCTGATTGATTCCAATGTGCCCCGAGGCGGTGGCCTTTCCTCCAGCGCTGCATTCGAGGTGTCTGCCTGCACGGCTCTGGCCGCTCTCTGCGGTGCTGATGTGACTCCCACCGAGCGCGCCCTTATCGGCCAGGCCACGGAGCATGAGTTCGTGAATGTGCCCTGCGGCATCATGGATCAGTTCATCTCTGCCAATGGGCGTAAGGACCATGCCCTCATGCTGGACTGCAAGGACCTTTCCTACAAGCTTATCCCCATGACCGACCCCGCCGTGAGCGTGCTGGTCATCGACTCTGCCGTGAAGCATTCCCTGGCCGATGGTGGCTATGCTGCCCGCCGCAAGAACTGCGAGGACGCCTGCGCTATTCTGGGTGTGCCCTCCCTGCGCGAGGCTACGCTCGAAATGCTGGAAGAGAAGAAGGCTGAGCTGGGCGATCTCTGCTACCGCCGCTCCCGTCACGTGATTGGCGAGAACCTGCGCGTTGCTGCCTTTGCCGAAGCCGTGGGCAAGGCTGACTGGGACGCCGCTGGTGTGGCCATGCGCGCTTCCCATGCCTCTCTGAAGGATGATTTTGAGGTTTCCTGCGGTGAGGTGGATACCCTCGTATCCCTGGCAGATACCATTCCTTCTGCTGCCTCCGTGTACGGCGCCCGCATGACGGGTGGCGGTTTCGGTGGCTGCATCGTGGCTCTGGTCAAGAGCGAAGCCGTGCAGCAGGTGGCCGAGGAAATGATTGAAGCTTACCGCAACGCCCTGGGCATCGAGACGGACTACCTCATCACCCGCCCGGGTGAGGGGGCCCGTGTTCTTTACAAGGCTTAATCAATTGAATAACTTATGAAACAAATGCTGACAATGCTGGGCGCTCTGGCGCTCATGAGCGGCACCGCGATGGCTCAGGAAGCCGCCGCTGCCGCTCCGGCGCAGGATGCACTTCCCCTCTGGGAAATGATTGTGTTCTGCGTGGTTGTAGTAGGTGTTATCGGCCTGGGTATCTGGAAATCCAGCGACTCCGGCGAGAGCACCGAGGAGAAGAAGGAGAAGGGCGCTGCCGACTACTTCCTGGCCGGCCGTGGCCTGAGCTGGTGGCTCGTGGGCTTCTCCCTGCTGGCTGCCAACATCTCCACGGAGCAGTTCGTGGGTATGAGCGGTCAGTCTGCCGACTGGCTGGGTCTTGCCATTGCCGGTTACGAATGGCTTGCCGCCATTGTGCTGGTCATCGTGGCCTTCACCTTCCTGCCCATGCTGCTCAAGCGCGGTGTGTTCACCATCCCCCAGTTCCTGGAGGAGCGTTACAATGGTGTGGCCCGCGTCATCATGGCCCTGGTGAACCTGCTCATCCTGGTGGGTGTGCCCACCGCTGCGGTGATTTACGCCGGTGCCAGCGTGGTGTCCGTATACTTTGACCTGTCCGTGACCACCGGCTGCCTTATCATTGCCGGTGCTGCCACGGTGTATGTGTATGTGGGTGGTCTGAAGGCGTGCGCCTGGACCGACCTCATCTGGGGTGCTGCCCTCATCGTGGGCGGCGGCGTGGTGGCCTACTTCGCCATCATGGCCCTGGGCGCTTACACAGAAGTGCCGGAAAACGTCGTGGCCACGGCTGTGACCACTGCCAACACCAGCGCTGATGCCCTGGCTTCCACCGGTTCCCAGTTCTGCGACGGTCTGAGCCGCATGATGAATCTCAATGCCGGCGATGTGGAAGGTGCAACTAACGGTATCGGCGGCAAGCTCCACATGATGCGCGAAACTTCCGATCCCGTGATGCCCTGGACGGTATACCTGCTGGGTCTGTGGATTCCCAACTTCTTCTACTGGGGCCTCAACCAGTACATCATGCAGCGTACCCTGGCTTCCAAGAGCCTTGAAGAAGGCCAGCTGGGTATCGTGTTTGCAGCATTCCTGAAGCTCCTCATTCCCTTCGTGGTGATTATTCCCGGTATTCTGGCCTACAACCTGTTCCGCGATGACCTCGCCGCCAAGGCTGACTCCAACACCGCCGCTATCGTGCAGGCTGCTGAGCAGTCCGGCAAGAAGGTGATTTACGACATCTCCGCCAGCCGTCTGGTGCGCGAGGATGCCGCTGCTTCCTCCGTTGACTTCATCAAGAAGAACCTTGCTGTGGTAGGCGCTGCTGATCAGGTGCCCGCTCTGGAAGCCAAGGCTGCCGAGCTGGCTGCTATTCCTGCCAAGGATATTGCTGGCCGCGAGGCTAAGGCTAAGGAAATCCTGGCTCTCGATGCGGCTGCTACCGGTGCTGCCCGCGCCAACGTGGCCGAGTACACGGTGACCACTACGCTGGCCGCTTACCAGTATGACTACGCCTTCGCCACCCTGCTGCGCAAGCTGCTGCCGGGCACCGGTTGGGCATGGTTCGTTCTGGCTGCTCTGTTCGGCGCTGTGGTGAGCTCCCTGGCTTCCATGCTGAACTCCGCTTCCACGCTCTTCACCATGGACCTCTACAACAAGGGCAAGGAAGTCATTACCGGCAAGCCCGCCTCCGGCACCCAGCTGGTGGCTGTGGGTAAGGTAGGCGTGCTCGTGTGCGCCGTGATTGCCACGGTGGTGGCTCCCTTCCTGGATAACCCTGCATTCGGTGGTATCTTCACCTTCATTCAGGAGTTCCAGGGCTTCCTGAGCCCCGGTGTGCTGGCCGTGTTCCTGTTCGGCTTCTTCGTGCCCAAGTGCCCCCGCGTGTTCGGTTGGCTGGGTATCGTCATCGGCGCTGTGGCCTA
>JAFZGH010000003.1 GCA_017555465.1 Akkermansia sp.
GAATAACTCCGGATTCTGACCGCATGCACGATTTATTCAAGGCTCTTCATGCAGATGCACTCTATGAATCGCTCTGTGAGCGGCAGCAATGCTGGCGTGCCCGCCTGACGCCCAAGCCCTACCGCGTGGGCATTACCCGTTTCCCCAGACCGATGGATTCAGAAGCCACTGATTCAGAGGAAGCTCGAATCTGGTTGCAGAAATATGAATTCCTCTGCCAGGGCAAGGCTGTCTGCCGCCTGGTGGATTGCATGGGGCGCGCCATTCAATCGCCCCTGGTTGAGCTGCACGACCGGATGACCCAGGCGCTGGTGCCGGATGCCCCGCTGGCGTGAGTGCGAGTCAGCAGTAGAGCGTCGGGTCGGGGATGCCGGCGGCTGTAAAGGAGTCCTTGCGCTCGCGGCAGGTGGCGCACTGGCCGCAGTGGTGCTCACCGCCGCAGTAGCAGGAATAGGTGTGGGCAAAGTCAACCCCGAGTTCTGCGCCGATGGCGGTGATTTCAGCCTTGGAGTTGGCGATGAAGGGGCGGAGTATCTGCAGCCGGGCGTAGGTGCCGTGCGAAATGGCGGCAGACATGGCGGCCATGAATTCCTCGCGGCAGTCGGGGTAGAGGGCGTGGTCTCCGCCGTGGGCGGCGATGACGAGGCCCTCTGCGCCTTTGCTTTCGGCGATGCCGGCGGCAATGGACAGGAAGATGCCGTTGCGGAAGGGGACGACGGTCTGCTTCATGTTCTCCTCTGCGTAGTCGGTGGTGGGAATGGCTTCTGCACCGCTGAGCAGCGCGCTTTCGAGGTGGGCTGAGATGGCGCGGATGTCAATTTCGTGGTAGGGCACGCCGCAGTGGTCTGCCTGCCAGCGGGCGCAGGAAAGTTCGCGGGCGGCGTGGTTGCTGCCGTAGTCGAAAGAGAGGGCGCAGACCACCTGGTGGTGGCGCAGCGCCCAGTGCAGGGCAGTGGTGGAATCCAGCCCGCCGGAGAGGAGAACAGCTACTTTCATGCAGGGCGGTTCTCGGGATTATGCTCGGCCTCGCAGGTGAGCTGAATGCCGCCGCGCGCGCCGAAGCGGCCGGTGACCTTCATCCATGCAGGGGCAACGGCGGCCACGAGGTCATCCAGAATGCGGTTCACCACCTGTTCATTGAAAGCTGCGTAGTTGCGGAAGGAAACGAGGTAGTATTTCAGGCTCTTGGTCTCCACCACTTTTTCTGCCGGGCAGTAAGTGATGGTGAGGTGGCAGCTGTCGGGCTGGCCTGTCACCGGGCAGAGGGAGGAGAATTCGTGCGTATCGAGCGTCACGACATAGCGGCGCTGCGGGCTGCGGTTGGGGAATGCTTCGAGCTTGGCTTCCTCCGGAGTGCGGAAGAATTCGCTGTGCTTGCCGAGCAGGGAAAGGTCTTTGTTATCCATAATCTTATGCCTTGGTGAGTTTGTAGCCGTCCTTGCCGTCCTTCATGGCCCAGCCGAGCTCCGCCAGCTTGCCGCGCAGGGCATCGGCCGTGGCCCAGTCCTTGGCCAGGCGGGCGGCCCATCGTTCATCGGCAATGGCTTTGATATCCTCCGGCACTTCGATGTCGGCATCGGGGTCGGGCAGCTGCAGACCGAGGGCTTCCATGATGAAGCGGAAGGCCTTCCATACCTTTTCGGCTTCGGCGGCTTCCATTTCGGCAGGTTTGATGCCCTTGATGGCGCTGAACACGTGGCCGAGGGCTTCC